>DAOUTL010000093.1 GCA_030626685.1 Candidatus Bathyarchaeota archaeon
CGCTCCAACCATGCTGAGCTACCGGCCCACTACACATCAAACAATATAAGATTAACATATTAGTTTTAAGGATTTTCGGAACCCTTTTAATTGTTTTTCGGCTAATATGTTTTGAGTCCATAGCTCTGTCTGGATCAAGGCGCCGGCCTCTTCGAGTTTGTATTTTGAATTTAAAATGCAAAAAGAGAGAGGTCTTCTGTTAAGAATCAAAGCTCCAAAGTGAGTTGGCGGGCCCGGAGGGATTCCGTCGGTGTAGCGAGCAGTACCTCCTTGTTTTGGCGTTCTTTTTGTTTTTTAATTCTTATGAACCCAGCTATGTCTTTCTTCATCCATACTGATATACTCTGTCAGCTTGAGTTCTAGGTCGCTAATCTTCAGCCAGACCTCCTGCAGGTCAGGGTTATCAGGCATTTCGTTTTTCTCAGTCATGGTCTTTCCTCAACGCCTTATAGTAACCGTAACCAATTCCAAGCATAGCACCTATAAGCAGTAACAGCACCCTGACGAAAACTTCCTGTGAAATCTTATCCAGCACCAGAAGGATAGCTGTAACCAGCAATACAATGACGGAAAATATGAACTCTTTGGTTAATATTTCTTCCATTTTTCTCATGAGATATATGTAAAAACCCTCTCCACCTTTGGTAAGTTGCCCTTCTCTCGGAAATAGTTCAGATGAGAGCCTCCTTTCCTTCTCAGTTAAACCCACCATGATTTTAAAAGAGAAGGTCTTCATCTTTTTAGCCCTTAATAACCTTCCTTATCAAGTTTATCGACAATCCGCCTCACAGTTTCCAACGAACACCCACAGCCTTAGCTAAGTCGGAAATCGACTTTTTGCCTTTCTCGTAAAGCTCACCTAAAACTTCAATACGCAACTTATCGTGAAAAGACATATGTTTACTCACCGTTCCCCTTTTCAGCTCCTCTGTATTTAATTTTGGTATATACAGTTAATATATCTTTGTATGATAGCAGTATCCAAGCAACAACCATTCCGATGAACCCTACATAGCCTCCTTCTAAGCTGAAGACTGTGCCCTTAAGCTCCCAGACTTGATGCATGTAATCATGTAATGCCACACCATAGCTGAAACAGAAGAACACATGGAAGAGTAGCTTCCAGTTCAAAGGGCAACCACTCTGATACCCATTAACTCTTCTACATGTTTTATCTTGTTAGCTATGGTTGACACGTCACTTCCTGCAAATAAGAGTCCCACAGCTTTATGCTCATCATCAACTATGAGACTTCCACTGTCACCTCCAGCTGAAAACCCACTTCGATAAACCATGAGCTGGTCTTCAAAGTAGGCTGTTCCTCTACTATACTGCACATAGCCATTCCAGCAATCATCGAAAATTCTTCCCACAGTAGTGCATGTAGTTCTCCCCGTCTTAGCTACTTCATCACCCACTTTAATGTCATGGTTGACACCTTTAACGGGTGGCAAATCAATGAATTTCAGCTCGTAACCCACTGTTGGCTCAGCTATTGCTACATCAGCTTTATTAAGCTTAGCTCTCATGAATAGCCTGACTATTTTCATTAGGGCATCTCGGTAAGGACAGTTATACTCCACAAAGCTTATGGGAATGAAGTCTGCTAGCTTTGCACAGACATCATCGGGAAGCTTGCCTCCATCATAAGAACCAGGTTGGAGGATCACATCACCTTTTCTACCTGAATTCTCATTGGCTAAAACATGGTTGTTAGAGAGCAGATAGACATTAACACCTCTTTCTACATACCATCCAAGAGTTCCAGCTGTGACATCTTTATGTCCCACACTTATGCCTGCTTGGAGAGGTCGAAATTTCTTTGTCTTATCCTCTTTGCCATTTAAAGCTCTAACCGTGCCAATCTCAACGACATCTGTGCTATAACCACAAATTTCTTTGGGAATTACATGTTCGGGATTAAGCTGTACTTCTGGAAGCTTTTTTGTAACGTAAACCCTGAAGCAGAGTTCGCTGCGTATAACCCTGCCTTTTCGAATACGTGGCTGAAGTTTTCCTGAGTAGCCTATTACATTAGGAAGTTTCTTTATCCTTTTCCAGCACTCAACAAAATTCTCACTCATCTACAACACCAATAGTATCTTACGTGAGCCATAAAGTTAAAATTTTTGAACAATGAAAAATATTCTAGTGGGGTTTATGTCAAAGAAGGGTTGTAAAATCCGTAAGAAGACCCTCGTTGTGGAAGTATTCGGACACTATAAATGGCGGGCCCGGAGGGATTTGAACCCCCGACATCAGGCTTTCTCCATGATAACCTCCGAAGGCTTTCGCTGTCTAAATCCACTGCGCCCTATCCCACTAGGCTACGGGCCCTAGACTGACGCTAAAATGATATAATTTAGTTACACATAATAAACTTTCACGAGATTCTCCAAGAGCTTTCCGTATGTTATCCTGCAATTGCTGTAAAATGTAATTCCGCAAAACTGAAATATTCGGTTCGGATTATTATATACACGCGTTAGGAGAGGGAAAGAGGAGTGAAATTAGGCAAATTTGTAAAGATGGCTCTGTTCATCTCGTTTCTGGTGCTCCTAATCAGTTCAGTGGCTTCGACTTCTTTTCAGACAAGCAGCGACTGTTTGAAACTTCCAGAGCGAGAGTGGGTTGACGGCACCTACATGAGACACTGGCAGACTGAAAGGATGGCTGAACCTCTTAGCTGTTCCTCTGGCGGCTGTTCCGACGACCTTGAGCCTCCGCAAGACATGGAAATCATGGTTGGAGATTTTGAACTTGACATTGACTATCCGCAGAACTTCCATTGGGTAATGACAGGAGAGCACTGTTACATATATGTGGCTTATGACTTAGAGCCTCCATGCTATAACTACTATAACGAGACAACTGACGAGTACGTGTTTGTGAATCCATGGTATCCGGATGGGGGTTGGACGACTGAAGACAGAATTTCAACAGCGCAATTGGAATACTTCAAGGGAGAGTTTGACACCACGATCTATCCAACCGACACGGGAATATTCGGAGTGCCTACTGAAAGACCGGAAAATGAAACAAAAATCTACATTTTAATACTGAACATTCGTGACCCATCCTACTACGATTCAACGTACACATGGTATGTTGCGGGATACTTCTCTTGGGGCGAAGACGCAATGTACGACAAAAACATGATTCACATAGACACATACGACTGGCAGAACAGGGTAGGCCCTGGTGTGGCCAGACCTTATCTCTACGAGGGCGTATTCGCACACGAATTCGAACATCTGATCCACAACGACATGGATGCTGACGAAGAATCTTGGGTTGACGAAGGGTTAGCTGACTTAGCAGGCTTCTTCTGCGGATACGGGCATTCAACCGGACACATAGCCTACTACCTCGTTTACCATCCGTTTACATCCTTAACGTTCTGGGGTAACGCCCTTGAAGACTACGGAGCAAGCTATCTGTTCCAGCTCTATCTGTACGAACATTTCGGCGGAATGGACTTCACCGTGGATCTTGTAAAGAACCCGCTTAACGGCATTGAAGGAATAGAAGACACACTACACGACCGTGGATACATGATCAACTTTGGCGAAGTCTTCCACAACTGGGCAATCGCAAACTACATCGATGACTTATCCATTGGTGATGGCAAGTATGGCTACGTTACTTTAGACATTCCTTCGCTTGACACTTGGGGCTATTCAATCGAATACGCAGTACATAACTACTGGCAGGGACCAGAATTCAATCGTGACACGCACATGGAATCATCTTGGTGGTACGGAACAGTTCAGCCCTACACTGCACATTACTGGGATTTCGGATTCACTCCAGCAGGATATGAAGCCAACTTCCTCTACGGAGGAGATGACTACTCTGGAGTACCAGCCTACAGCGGCACCTACCATTGGTATGGAGGCATGGGCAACTGGGCTTGGCGAAGACTCAGCCAAGTCTTTTCAATTCCAGAGGATGGCGCAACGCTGACGTTCTACACCTACTACGAGATCGAAGAGGATTGGGACTACGCCTATGTGGAAGTACATGACCTGACGACTGACGAATGGACAACGCTTCCAGGACTAAGAACAACCACAACCTTACCTCACTTACAAGACAATCCGACCACCCCTGATGGGCGAGAACCAATGGATTACTTCGCTCAAGATAAATGGAACGCCCTAACAGGATTCAGCGAAGAATACTACCAAGAAGAAATGAATCTAACGGACTTTGCTGGACGCGAAATAGAGTTGTACTTCGTGTATTGGACCGACGGAGCGTACAATGAACCGGGCATATACATTGACGACATCGAAATTCCTGAACTCGGCTTCTTTGACGATGTTGAAGAGGGCGAAGACGGCTGGACAAACGAAGGCTGGATGAGAACTAAGCTGACAGATTGGCCGAACTACTGGGAAGGCACAGTTATAGACATTACAGGCGTAAACGCTTATAGAAACCCAAGCGGCCGCTACAACATGTACACTGGCAAAATGATCAACTTCAAACCGGGAAAGCTACGCAACGATTGGCCCATTACAGAAGGGTTGCTAACGATTCCACCGGAATACGTAAACAAAGGGCACGTGTTCGTCGCAATCTTTTGGAATGCAGCACCTCACATACTCCGCGGAGACTACTGGTTCGAAGTCTCTTAGCCAGCAAACAAGTGCCCAAAACATCTCCCCCTTTTTTTATGTTGTTGCACAAATAAACAAGAAAATTTGTGGACCGGGCGGGATTTGAACCCGCGACCTCCGCCTTGCGAAGGCGGCGTTCATACCAAACTGAACTACCGGCCCGCCTGCTGAAGACGTTCAACAAATTTTATTGAGTGGCTGAATTTAGGGTTTCTGGAGTCATTATGCTTTTCGCTCATGTTTTAAGGTTCTTAAGTTGATTTTCGCTTTAGAGAAACAGACAAGATAAAGGGCTATTCATTTCAGCTGTGGTTGTCACCACGCTTGTTCCATTAGGAAATGGCAATGTAAATTTTCTTGCCGTCTAAACGGTATTCATGCCATTCTATTTCGACTTCTCCGCGTTCGTCATGTAAATAAACATTTTTAGCGCGGACAAGCTGCTCCATCTCCTTCAAATAGGGCTTTAAGAGCTTAACGTTTTCATCTTCAAGTTCGGCTATGTGAACAGTGTTCAAAACATCAGTAGGTACGTAACCCAGCTCCTTCCTTAAAGACTGGACTCTGCGGGCTAAGTCACGCATCAAACCTTCACCAAGCAATCCTTCGTCGCGGTAGGTGTTCAGAAAAACTTGTGTGTCACCTTCTGAAGCGGAACTCCAATTCTCGGAGGAAGCGTATTCTGGAACCTTTTGAGCGTAATCCACAGTTTTAACGTTTGCAAGTTCTAAGAATATTGCTTCCAAACTCCTTAGAGACCCACACACTTTTTCAGGAGCAGCAACAACCACTTTTCTTAGGGGCCATCTTCTCTTCAA
>DAOUTL010000125.1 GCA_030626685.1 Candidatus Bathyarchaeota archaeon
GAAAGGGTATAAGCCTATCTATAAAAAGATCATCCCAAACTAATGCAATTAGTGGTAAATGATATGCTGATTTCAAAGTTTGACCCTTGGCGTTCCAAGCTCTGCACCTGTTTGTAGATCTATCCGCAGTTAGCATAGAACAACAACGCCTCAATACCCGGTTGTCCATGTTTATCACGGCGGCATGTGGCCGAGAGGCGAACCAGTATCACTGAATTACAGCGTAAGGGTAAGCCGAACCGACAACTATACGAGCCCTAGTGCTGGTTGCCAAGTAGTTAACATTAAATACTTTTTTAAGTTGCACAAGACTCTACTTATAAACGGGTTAAATCATAAAGGCTATGCTAAAGGATAAGAAGTGGCAGATCTTATCCATAATTTTGGCTGTTGGTTTAGGCGTTTCCGTCTGCTTCAATGTTTACCAGAGTTTTAATGCTCTCAGAAATAATCCCAATTCAGACACCAATCAACCGGTAACTGTAGAAGCTTCAAATTATCCGCTTAGTTTATCGATGACTATTGATAAGACAGTATTCGAGCTCGGAGAGCCCGTAAAAATAACCTTCCGTCTGGAAAATATTGGAAACGAAACCCTAAATTTGTATTTTTCCGATGGTAATGATGCATACGACTTCATAGTATACAACGAAAGCAACACGATTGTGTATAGAAAATACTATGACACCTTATACCCACAAGTACACACACCATCTAAAATGGAGCCAGGTGAAGCCCGTGGCAGGACATGGGCTTGGTGGCAAGTGGATGGCCTAGTGTATCAAGGACTCGACAAGGATCCGCCTGCCTATTACGAAAAAGTTCCGCCAGGCACATATCACATCACTGGCCTGTTCATCAGCCACACTCTAAACATTACCGTAGAAACCCCACCCATAACAATAACAATCTTGGAGTGACTGAAGAATGACAAAACTTTCCATTAAGAGATGCATCTTAATAGTATTAATTGTTTGCCTAATTTTGCCCACATCCAATACTCTCTCTAACACTCTCCCAAACGATATCCTTAACAATGGAGATTTCTCCGCAACGGAATTAGAGAAAATCAGTCCATGGCTTCGGAATGAAACTATAAAGTGGTTACAAGTAGATCCCTATAATAAAATTTCTGTGATTATATGGGTGAATGAAAGCTATCTTAGCGAATATGGTATTAATCAAATCTATGTTGCCGATAAACTTGTAGCGGAATACAATGCAACAATTACAATGATGGGGGAACCTGTCCTTCACTGCATTATAGCGGATATACCCGTTATTGAAGTTGAGAAGTTGGCGCTACAACCCCTCGTGGAATCCCTTGGATCCGGGACTTATCCTATATATCATATACGTCCAAATGAAGCCCCTGTAACCACCTTAATGAACATGACTTCTTATTCATATACGGCGTCCTCTTATTTGAGTGAGGCTTCGGATTCCTACAAATACACAACATTACAAAACAGTGTTGCAACCATAAATGCTCCAAATGTTTGGGCAATGGGTTACAGTGGACAAGGAATTAAGATAGCAATAATTGACTCTGGCATTAACACCACCCTACCGGATGGTGACCCTCGCTCGGATTTCTTCTTTCCCAATGGAACATCCAAAATTGTATATGAGAGAGACTTTACAAATGACGGGAACACACATGACTTTGTGTTTCATGGGACATGGGTTGCCATCACAGCCGCTGGCAGTAACAACTACGACCATAATGGTACGGCACCAGAAGCGTTGATATTAAACATTAAGGTTATAAATAGAACTGGAGAAGCTCTACCTCTATGGGTGGTTAATGGGATAAAAGATGCGGTTGAGCAAGGGGCTAATGTTATTAATTTAAGCATTGGAGGACCGGGCTCGAATGGAACTGATGAAGTAAGCAAAGCCACTGATGATGCCGTAAAAAAGGGTGTAGTGGTGGTTGCAGCAGCTGGAAATGCTGGACCAGGCTCTGAAACTATCAATTCTCCTGGATGCGCCTTCAATGTCATAACGGTTGGGGCGGTTGCGGTAAATAATACGTAGTCCATCAACGACGATGTGCTTTGGGAGAACAGTAGCAGAGGACCCACCATAGATGGACGAATGAAGCCCGACGTGGGGGCTCCTGGAGTTAACCAACTATACATATACTATTGGATAAATGACACTCATGCATCTATAATTATTTTCAATGGCACAAGTCTTGCAGCTCCACATGTCTCCGGAGCAGCCGCTCTTATTAAGCAAGCTCATCCTGACCGGATTCCAATCATGGTTAAAGAGGCTTTAAAGCAGACAGCCCGCCTGAACAGCAACCTTCAAGGACTCACGGAAAACGACAGAGGAAAGGGAATAGTAGGTTTATCAGGGCGGGATGAGGTGGGGCGGTCAGCCTGTATCTATGAGCTTCAACGTAACGGTAAGCCGAACCGACACGTATGCCCCACCCATGGTATGGGCCAATGTCACCCTGAAAAGGACGGATGCAGCGGGAACAGAGTCAGTCATCGTTGACCATTACTTAGTTTTCCTCCTCAGCTCTGAATGCTGGTCCCTCAATCTTACATGGGATGAAACGGAAACAATGCAGGAAGGAAACTGGACGATAAGCGCATTCATAGAGTCCGTTGGCAAATACTACGACGAGAACATAACAAACAACGAGGCTTTTGACGGCACTGTTGAAGCCATGGAGCTGCGGGGCGACATAGACGGCGACGGTGAAGTCGACATCTTCGACGCCGTCACATTCGCAGGGCACTTCGGTGGAGGACTAGACAGTCCAGAATTGTACGATCCAGACTGCGACCTCAACGGAGACGGTTACATCGACGTCTATGACGCAATCATACTGGCTGACAACTTCGGAGAATCAATAGGCCCCGGTTCAGGCTTGTCCTGCGGGTGTCCAACAGCCGTTTCCATATATCCAGCCGAAACCGTCATCAACCAAGGTGAAGTTTTCTCCCTAAACATCACGGTTACAAACGCAACAGACCTGTACGGCTACGAACTCAAACTATACTATGACAACACAGTCGTAAACTGCACAGGCATAGAATTTCCAACAGGACACCTCCTAGAACCAACCAGCCCAGAAAACCTATGGATAATAAAACAGGAAATCGACAACAACTACAACTCAACCCACGGAAGAATATGGCTTGCAATCTCACTCCTAAACCCTGAAACAGGAAAAACCGGAAACGGAACTCTGGCAAGAATAAACTTTAAGGCTTTAACACCCGGAACAACAACGCTGACCTTGCAAGACGTAAAGCTCGGAGACAGCCAAGCCCAACCCATCCAAACAGAAACAATAAACGGCACCGTAAGAGTCAACTGGCCGCCCGAAACCCCATCCAAACCATCAGGCCCAACATCCGGATACACGGGGCATGGAGCAACTGGTCTCCAAGCCTCACAATAGTAATCAGCGGCAGTGGCGAAGGCGGCGGAGACGGATGTCCAACTCTATTCGCTTGGAACGGCGACGCGTACGTGAAACTTGGAATAATTGGAATTCACGCAGACAACGATGTGACCAAGGAAGTCTTCATAATAACCCAATCAGTGAATGTAGACAACCATAAGGCCAAGTACCTTCTAAGGGAAGGATGGGAAGGACTAAACTACTCGCTCTCCCATATTGACCAAGTGAAGCTTTACGCAGTAGACAGCTATGGAAACCGGCACCTATGCCCGCTTATAAACGCAAAACATGCCAAGCTTGGAAACGTTCTACCACAGCTCCTACTCAGCGACAACGTGCGATGCGACCTAAACCTACTAGAAACAATAAGTCTAGAATTCCTAGTGCCCTACCAAACCGACGAAATACAAGACTTCATCTTCGTCATAGAAGGATACAACGCCTTCAAACAGTAGCAGAATCAAATGGAACTCCCTGGTCATTCCAAATCAATTGCATTAGCGGTAAGCAAGTATGTTGATTAGAGAATTTGACCCTTGGCGTTCCAAGCTTTGCACTTGTCCGCCTAAATTAACTTTTAACCCTTACACTGGATGTGATCACGCATGCGTTTACTGCTATGCCTCAAGCTACATCCCAAAATTCTTCAACTGCAGACCCAAAAAAGACTTAATTCCAAGACTTAAGAGAGAAGCCGCGAAACTTAAAGGCGAGTTAGTATC
>DAOUTL010000069.1 GCA_030626685.1 Candidatus Bathyarchaeota archaeon
CGCGCAGGAGTTCGCGGAGGTGTTCCCGGAGTACGTGAAGAGCAGCGGAGAGGAACTACCCAACAGCGACGAGGAAATCCTTCAGGTCGACACGTATCCTCTGACCATCTACTCGGCAGCCGCCATTCAGGAATTGCACGGAAGCGTGAAAGAAAAAAATGCTCAAATGCGCTTATGAAAGAACCTTTTACGAAAAGGACACTATGGTTTCAAACATTTTCGGTCGAGAGAGATACAGAAATCAGATGAGAGACGAAATTGCAAAGGAAGCGGGGGTTGAAGCGGAAGCGGTAATAATTGACGTGCCCACTGTTCCTTCCGTTCCGTATCATCACTCAGTCCTTATGGAACCTATGGAAATCCCAGTTTTCTATAAGACACGAGATGGAGATAAGATTCCTCAACGTTTAAGCGAAATTTCAAAGATTTTTGACGTTCTTAAAGGCTTCATAAATATACTACGCGTTTACACCGATGAGAAAAACCGCGAAAAAGTCGGCGTGGCATCCACAAATATTCTGGGCGGAATCCCTTCATCAGCAAAAATATCTTACTAAGTGTTCAAAATGCAGCTGCTAACACTTAAAGGACGAATAATCGTGGAAGGACACTGTACAGCCGAAGCGTTAGTTTCCTTAAAGCCCATCAGCTTTTTAGGCGGAGTTAACCCGGCAAACGGGAGAATAATCGAGAAAAATCATGACTTGTACGGTAAATGCATAAAAGACAAAGTTCTGTGTTTTCCACACGGACACGGCTCAACAGTAGGCAGCTACGTTCTGTATGCTTTGACTAAGAAAAATTTGGCGCCGAAAGCAATAATCAATCAAAAAGCTGACCCTGTTGTCGCGGTCGGTGCGATAATAGCAGACATCCCCATGGTTGACCAAATAGACATTAAATGTATTAAGAGCCACGATACAGTTGAAGTTGACGCTTACACTGGTGTTGTCAAAATTTTAGAAAGAAAGAAGGAGCCCTAGCATTCATATGTATTTAACAAAAGAGGAAGAACACATATACGAGGGGGATTATGGTTGGGCAAGTCAAATATGCATGAAAATACTTGTCCGCCTCGGCGAGCTCTTCGACGCAACAAAGCTCATCCCGATAGGTTCCGCCCACGTTTCCGGAGTCTCATACAAAACCCTCGGCGACGCACCAGCAGAATTTCTAGAAGCATTAGCCAATGCCGGCGGAAAGGCAAAAGTTAAGGCTACCTTAAACCCGCAAAGCCTCAACAAAGAGTACCTATGTAAAAAACTTCCTGAATACCTATGTAAAAAACAGCTAAACATTCTAAACCAATTTGAAAAAATGGGATTCACAGAGTCTTTAACCTGTACGCCCTATTATTTAGAAAAGCCAAAGAAAGGCTCACATCTGGCTTGGGCTGAGTCCTCAGCCGTGGTTTATGCTAACTCTGTTTTGGGTGCCTGGACAAACCGAGAGGGTGGACCAAGCGCTCTTGCAGCAGCAATCATTGGAAAAACACCTGATTATGGAATGCACAAAGCAGAAAACAGAAAACCAAACATCCTAGTTAGTGTGGAAACGCAACTACAAAATGATGTTGGATTTGGTGCTTTAGGAATTTTATTGGGCAAAATTTTGGAAGATAAAATCCCAATAATCCAAGGCTTACAAAATGCTGCGAAAGAAAACTTAAAACAGTTGGGTGCCGCACTTGCGTCAACCGGTATGGTCAACATGTTTTACCGTGACGGCACTCGCTTGAAAACAAACGAAATTGAAAAGATAAGTGTAGAAGCAAAAGATGTAAAACAAACAATCGAAAACTTGTCTACAGCATCGAAGCCGAAACCAGACCTGGTCTTCCTAGGATGCCCACACTGCTCACTAAATGAAATGAAACAAATTGCAAATTTAATAGGCAACAGAAAACTCAAGGACGGAATAGAATTTTGGGTTTGCACCTCACGCTTCATCAAAGAAAAAACCGAAAAATATGTGGAAAAAATAGAGGAAAGTGGGGGGCACGTGCTCACAGACACTTGTGCAGTGGTCACGTGGACCGATAAACTCGGAATAAAAACAATAATGACGAACTCCGCAAAAACAGCTCACTATGCGCCCACATTAAACAAAGCGGAAACAATTTTAGCACCATTAAAACAATGTTTGAAAACGGCCCTAAAAGGATAAGATTTATTCGGATGAAGATGTATTTTGCATGATGCTCCGGCAAAAGGGCTCCGGTAGAAGAGCCAAACACGGCTCTACCGAATATAGCCCGGTCAAGTATTCCGGCCTTTCGTCGCTTCAAACGGAAGAAAGCCGGAGACGCGGGTTCGAATCCCGCCCGGAGCACCAAATATTAGCTTGCCTTTCTGAAAAAACAGTTGTTTCCAAGCTTCTCTGCTGAGCAGATGTTGCTTGGCTATAACGTTTGGAAATTTTTGACGAAAATAGATAAGCAACTGGATCTTTCCCCCCAGCGATTTTGTCTTATGAAAGGCTATCAAAATTATGAGGTTTGCAGAATAGCTTAGTCGCCTTTCAATCGTATCTTATGTATGAGGGTATTGCCAAGAACCGCTTAAAAGAAAAAGTAATTTGGTATAAAATTCAGCTTTTTTTATTTCGTTCTAATTATTTTCACTCTACCCAGTATTCGCCAGTATTCAACTTCAACTCCGGGAACAAGTTTCGCTTTCAAGTCCTCCTCCTCTGGAAAAGGAGCATCCAAATACTCGTAAGTTTCTAAATCCATTATTTGAACGCTGGATGGAGTGACAGCAAAGATTTGACCGCTTCTCTTTTCAATCATGGGCACTTCCACGTTTGCACCTACAGGTTTTACAAAACTTCTTTTGGCGCCATCAAAAATACCTATGGCTACTATTCTTGCTTTGGCTGAGCCGTGCTTTCCGGGTTTTGATTTAGTTACGTCCACTATGCGGCATGGTTCACCATCAACAATTATGTAGCCGCCTACACGTAAACTTCCAACAGCAACGGGTTTACTCATGAAATCCGCGTCCTTTCATACTTTATCCACAGCAATTTTAAAACAGCACCCATATATAGATTAAGGTGTCGCTAATAGTTTGAAAGGTGAAGTTGTTGTTTAAAAGTGTTGGTTTGGTTGCCCGCTTCGACAGGAAGAAAGCCATAAGACTGGCAGAAGATTTGGCTAAACACCTGAAAACGAAGGGAGTAGAAGTTTACGTAGAGGATACATTGGCAGAAAAAATGGATACAGAGGAAAAAACTGTTCCGTTAGAAAAAATGAAAACAGATTTCATAATTACAATTGGTGGAGATGGAACAATTCTAAGAACTTGCGTTTCAATTCCGAAACCAGAGCCGCCAATACTCGCAATAAACATGGGAGTCAGAGGCTTTCTGACCGAAGTGGAACCGAAACACGCTCTAGCCGCGGTAGACAAATGTCTAAGGGGAGAATTCACAATTGAAAAGTGCATGAAGCTCTCCATAACTGCAGACGGCGTAAAGTTTCCAGACGCTTTAAATGAGGCACTAATCTCAGCTGATGAACCAGCAAAATTACTTTATGCTCGAATCTTAAAGGATAAAGAGCCCATTTTGAACTGCCAGGCAGACGGTTTAATGGTAGCTACACAAACTGGCTCCACTGGTTATTCACTGTCAGCCGGAGGCCCTGTTTTAGACCCGGATGTAAATGCCTTTGTCCTGACACCCGTATGTGCTCTAAGCGTTCTTCGTTCAATTGTTTTTCGAGCGGATTCAAGCCTCACTGTGGAGGTTCTTAGACCAAGAAAAATACTTGTGGTAATTGACGGCTACCACCGCCAAATCATAAGCTCTAAACTTCCAAGACTAACCGTTACGCATTCCAAATACGAAACGTCTTTCATAAGGTTTAGGGAAAACTTTTACAATCGCTTAAGGAGCAGACTTCTTTTCAAGGGACTTGGAGGAAAATCTAACGGATAAGGCAAGTAAAAGAGTCATAGTTTTAGATACATCCGCCTTTGTGGCTGGTTTCGACCCGTTTTCGGTGAAGGAAGAGCAATATACAGTTCCAATGGTTAAAGAGGAAATAATTGGAAGCTCTATGATCTGTGTTAGGTTTAAAACAGCCGTGGAGAGCGGGAAGCTAAAGATCAAATCGCCGAAAAAAAATTTTCTGGATAAAGTAAAGACATCGGCAACACTTGTCGGAGACACATTTTTCCTCTCGGAAGTAGACATCCAAGTTTTAGCATTAGCCCTAGAACTTAAAACGTATGGTTATTTTCCGATGATCGCAACAGACGACTATTCAATACAGAACGTTGCAAACCAAATGGGCATAGAATTTGCTTCATTAGCCACTTTTGGCATCCGCTTCCGTTTACAATGGATAAGATATTGCCCAGCATGCCACAAAAAATACCCGGCAAACTATAAATTCAGAAAATGTGAAGTCTGCGGCACAGAACTGAAAAGGAAACCGTTAAGAAAGACGCCTGTTAAACCGTAACAACTCTGCAAAAAATAATAAAAGTTTTATTCTCTTCTTGATATATTTGGATCCAAATAGAGAAAAAATGTTAAAAACAACGTTTTTCCAAATCAGCAGAGAACTAAAACGCAAACATAAAAGAATAAAAGGTTATATTTAAAAAATGAAATACTGGTGAAAACTCATGAGTTCTGTTGAAAGAAAAACCGTCTATTTCAAGGTTGCAGGCAAGCAGAACACCGATGTCTTATTGAACCTCGTCAAAGAATACGTGAAGAAAGAAAACATAAAAGATATCGTGATCGCTTCAACAACCGGTGAAGCAGGAGCAAAAGCATCTAAAATTTTCAAAGGATACAACATCGTCGTGGTTACACATTGTTTTGGTTTTCGAGAACCCGGAGAATTTGAGTTGCAAGAAGAGTATAAAAAAGAGATTATGGAAAATGGTGCAAAAATCTTCACGGGCGTCCATGCCTTAAGCAGTGTGGAACGGGCAATTCGCAAAGATTTCGGCACAATCCAACCTTTAGAATTAATCGCTAATACGCTTAGGCTCATGGGTGAAGGAACAAAAGTATGCGTAGAAATTACTTTGATGGCAGCGGACGCTGGTTTAATTGCAGTTGACAGAGACGTTGTTGCCATCGCTGGGACCGGTAGAGGTGCAGACACGGCGCTTCGAATGCAACCTGCAAACACTTCAAGATTCTTCGATTTAAAAATAAGGGAAGTTATAGCAAAGCCGCGTGATTTCTAAAAATTATGGTAGATACTTCATAAAACATTATTAAGACCGTTAGTTAAGAGAAAAACTCCCTAAGGATGGAGCTAAACCGTTGAAACTAACGGAACTGAAGGAAGAATTTTCTTTCTTTAAAGGAAACTATCTAATACTGATTATAAGCTGGATTTTAATGGATTTTGCCGGAGAACTACCTGGAACATACTATTCAGACTATGTCATCCAACTTGGCGGAAGCCCAACTATCCTAGGATTAATCACCCTGGTTTCAATGCTGGCTTTAGCCTCTGTCCAGTTTCCAGGAGGATATTTAGCGGACAAGTATGGAAGACGATGGCTCGTTTCAACCCTAACATTCGGTGTAGCCCTTTCATACATTTTTTATGCATCTGCTCTAAGCTGGCACTTCATCCTAATTGGAGCCACGATACAGAATCTATGCTTGCTTTACCAACCAGCATTAAACGCTATGATGGCTGATTCACTGCCGCCTGAAAAGCGAGGGATGGGATTTTCCATCTTAAACTTGATAATGAGCGTGTCAACAACCCCTGCCCCAGCAGTAGCTCTTTTACTGGTGGCTACTTACGGGTCGGAAATGGGTATGAGAATAGCGTACACAATTGTTACAATTTTGTTTCTTGCAGCGGCAACCGTGCGACTAAAGCTAAAGAAAAGCATGAAAGATGTAGAGAAACTAAACTTGAAAGAAGCATTACATTCTTATCCTAAAGCTCTGAAAGAGGGAATAAACGTTTGGAAAGTGGTGCCGCGCTCAACATTATTCTTATTCTTCTCCATGCTTATTGTGCGATCCTCATTCGCCATGACATCGGCGCTCTTCTTGGTTTACGCCTTCTACGAACTTAAAATAGGAGGTACACCTAATCCAGCACTTTATGCTTCAGAAGCAGATCCTGCTCTCCAGCTCGCCCGCATTAAATGGGGTTATGTTATGATTGCCTTGTTTATATGCATGATAATTTTGTCTCTTCCAACTGGAAAGCTGATCGATAAGGTTGGTAGAAAAATTCCTTTAATCATGTCTGGTTTCGTGATTATTCCAGCCGTCATGCTTTTTGTTTATGGGAATTATTCAACCCTCTTTATAGTTATGATTCTTATCGGGTTTGCGCAGCTCCTCGGTTTTTCAGCCTACCAAACATTGTTCGCTGATCTTGTTCCACAAGCACAACGTGGAAAAGTTACTGGCTCGATGAATTTTTTTACCTACATATTCATGGCTATTGGCGGAATAATGGGTGGACTGTTATATGATAACGTGTCTCCACAGCTTCCATTCCTTCTCATGCCCATCCTCATTGTTCCATCAATTTTCCTAATAGTTTTTCATGTGCACGAGCCTGAACCGAAGGAAAGAGAAGCCTAAGGCTTCACAATGATCAAGAAAGTGGAAAGGATGAATGAAAATCTGCTGAAGACTTGCACGCATCCGTCAGTTGTTAGAATCTTTGAACGTTTTTTACTTGTGTGCAGAAAGCATGTTAGACTTCACTGCTGTCGCGTTTGCTGAAGTATATTATGTCACGATGTTCAACGTAGCCGCATTCCTTAAACAACTTTTTTGATGTAGCGTTGTAATCTTCGATTAAGGCGCAGAAAATTCTGATGCCATATTTCCCAAGTATTTTTTCGGACTCAGCAATTAAAGCCTTAGCAATCCCTCGATGTCTGTAATCGGGGTCAACGGCTAAGCGGTTTACCCAGCCTTTTCGC
>DAOUTL010000183.1 GCA_030626685.1 Candidatus Bathyarchaeota archaeon
CTACAGAAACACCCCATCAATAAGAATTCGCTAACTCCCTAGCCCTACGCAAAACCTCGCGAATCCTAACCCAATGACTCCCTTGCCAGTAGATTTGTCCGCATCTCGGGCATTTCCAAAACTTGTCGTAATAGGAAAAAGTGCTTTTCTCAACTTTGTCTGCCACTTTTTCTTTGGGTATTGGTTTCACTTTGGTGTTGCATTTTGGGCATCTTGATGTTGTCATGTCTATTTCCAGTTTGATGTTGAATCTTTTTGCGAGTTGTGCGAGTTTTTCCGCCTCTGTTTTTCCATCCAAATAGAAGGCGTCAACTCCTTTCGCTGTGGCTTGCTGGTAAAGCTCCAGGTCCCTTGTAAGCAGGATTCTTCTTTCCTTCTTGGCTATCATGATTAGCTGGGCATCGTCGAGTTTGTTTGAGTATTTCACGTTGTGCTCTAGCATTCGAAGCCAACGTGTCAGCTTTCCAAGCATACCATCGGCGATAAACTTCAAACTTTATTCTCCCCGAATTATTTCCCCGCTTCCTGCCTTAGCTACGATTTCCCCTCCATCCATGATTAATTGACCGTTAACGAATGTTTTAACTGGTTTTCCTTCAATAATCCATCCGTCAAACGGGGAGTATTTCGCTTTTGAGTGGAATTTTGCTGCGTCAATTCTGGATTTTCTATTTAAATCCACGACTACAAAGTCCGCGTTGTTTCCCTCTTTCAAGCATCCTCTACCTTTCAACTTGAAGATTTTAGCGGGCTTTTCTGACATTAACCTAACCACATCAGCCATTGGTAATCGTCCACGTTTCACCTCTGTGAGCAATAGTGAAAGAGTTGTTTCTAAACCTGGTATACCAACCTTAACATCCCAAACAAGCTTCGCTTTCTTCTCCCCTAAAGTGTGTGGTGCATGGTCTGAAGCCAAAATGTCAATCCAACCATTTTTGACTCCATCCCAAAGGGCTACGATGTGATGTTTTTCTCGAACAGGCGGCGTGGTCAATGCCCGTGTTCCTATTCGTCTTAAATCGTCAGCGGATAGAAATAGGTGATGCGGCGTTGTTTCGCATGTTACTGGTAATCCTAAATTTTTTCCATCTATTATTGTTTTTAATCCGTTTTCTGTGCTTATGTGACAAAAATGCACGTGTGTGCCAGTTTGTTTGGTTATGTTTAGCAAGTGTTTCACGGCTTTAACCTCTGCGCTTTCTGAATGTGCCTTGAGAAATGCCTCGACATCGTTGCGGTTGGAACGTTTAAGGTCATCTTCAGTCCTTTCTAAAGCTGCTTTGTCTTCTGCGTGAACAGCGACTGGAACCTTCAATCTGCTAACAATCTTGAACGCTTCCAGCAAGGCGTAATCGTCATCAATGTTTAATCCGCCAACCTGTTCGGCCATAAAAAGCTTAAAAGCCACAGCGCCTTCTCCGACTATTCCCTTAGTTTCCTTCATGTTTTTTGGGAATTCAGAGTAAAAGCCAACGTTAACTAAAACTTTCTTTTCAGCAACTTTCATCCGGTTCCTCAAGGTTTCAGTGCTCATCGTTATCGGGTTGTTGTTGGGCATGTCCAAAACCGTTGTTACTCCACCTGCTGCTGCGGCTGCTGTTCCGCTGTAAAAATCTTCTTTGTACGCTTTTCCTTCATCTCGAAGATGCACGTGAACATCTATTAAACCTGGCAAAACCAAGAGATTTTTCAGGTTGATTTTTGTCTCTGCTTTCGGCATGCTTGCTTCTTTGCCTATTTGAGGATTTTTCCTTCTTTTATTGCTAGGCTACAGTCCACTATTTCGTTGTCTACGTAGGCTTTCGTGTTGCTTAGGACTAAGTCAACAATCAAGTTGATCGGCTCTCTTGTTATTGGAATAGGTGGAATAGAATGTTAAAGTTTATTCTATTATTTTAAAGAAGTCTCTCTCCGTTATTATTCCTACGAGTTTTTCGTTTTTGACCACTGGTAAAGCGCCTATTTTTTTCTCTTGCATTATTTTTGCTGCTTGACCAACATCTGCGTTTGACTCAATTGTTGACACCTCTTTTGTTGCTATTTCAAGTGCTGGCGTGTTCAAAACTTGTGTTATGATTCCAGACCTTAAATATTTGAAGACCTCTCCGGAGCCGAAGAACCGTATAATATCCATGGCTGTTATTATGCCGACTACTTTGGCATCTGAAATTATCGGCAGCCTTCTGAATCCTTGCGTCGTCATCGTTTTTTCAGCTTCGAAGATTGTTGTTTTGGGTGTAATGCTGTGACTACTTTTTCCGACATTAGCTGAGCAACTTTTACGCCGCTTATTCTGTCGACAAACATGTTGGCAATGTCCCTCTCTGTGATTATTGCTCTTACACGGTTTTCATTGTTAACCACAGGTAAACCGCCGAGATTTTTTGCTTTCATCAATTCTATTGCTTCACTTATTTTTGCAGAGGTTTTAACTGAAAC
>DAOUTL010000021.1 GCA_030626685.1 Candidatus Bathyarchaeota archaeon
AACGTATCCATGTTCAACGAAGTATGAGACGAACTCTTTCATCTCACTGGTTACGTTGCACTTCCCGTAGTAGGTGCGCATCAAAAGAACAGGATATTTCCCTAACTTATCGGGCATATAGACATCAGCAGAAAGTCTTACACCATCCCTCATCGGAACCCACACATTATACTTTACTTTCAATTTAACCGCTCCATTAGTTTCCAAAAACGTTTAACATATGTTAAGAGATCTATTTCTTCAAATTTGTGACATGCTAAAAAATGATCTTTTGCAGCTTCCACGAGTTTAGGTTCGACTTTTTTACACTTCCCCTCTGCATATGGACATCTTGGGTGAAATCTACATCCTCTAGGTGGATGTATAAGGCTTGGTGGTTCTCCTCCCACTATGAAACGATTAGTGCTTTTAAGATGTGGATTCGGTATTGGAGTTGACGAGAAAAGCGAAACTGTATAAGGATGCATAGTATTTCCCAGCAGTTCATCAGTATCTGCAGACTCCAAAATTTTACCACAGTACATCACAACTATTCTATCACTAACGTGTCTTTCAACCACCAAATCGTGAGTTATGAACAAGTAAGTAAGATTAAGGTCTCTTTGAAGCTTGAGAAGCAAATTTAATATTTGAGCTTGAACAGAAACATCTAAAGAAGAAGTGGGCTCATCAAGAACCACTAAGTCGGGATTAAGCATTATCGCCCTAGCTATTGCTACTCGTTGTTGTTGTCCTCCACTAATTTGATGTGGAAACCTTTCCAGTTGATCTTCATTTAATCCCACTTTTTCTAGCATCTCTATTATTCTTTTCTGGATAGTATTCTTATCTTTGATTCCGTGAACTACTAGTGGTCTCTTCAAAGTACTTCTAATGTTCATTCTAGGATTCAAAGAAGCTGATGGATCTTGAAAAACCATTCCTGTGCGCTTTCTTAGCCAGAGAAGCTTTCTTTCACTTAAGTTTGTTATGTCCACTTCATCAAAGTTTATTTTTCCAGAAGTGGGCTTAATTAATCTTAAAACCAGCCTTCCAAGAGTTGTCTTTCCGCATCCAGACTCTCCAACAACACCTAAAGTTTCACCTTTATTAAGGTAAAGATCAACTCCATCAACAGCCTTAACATCAGAAGACTTCCCAAATATTCCTCCCTTAGTTAAGAACGACTTCTTGAGATCTTGAACTTCAACTAAATGCTCCATAGTTTCACCTCTCATACAAATGGCATGCTACGAAGTGGTTTTTCTCATATTCGACTAGTTCTGGTTCTCGCAGTTTGCAGCTTTTAGTAGAATGTTCACATCTAGGGTGAAAACTGCAACCTGAAGGGGTGTCTATGGGGCTTGGAAGGGTTCCAGGAATGAAGCCCAACTTACTTTTTCGTTTGTAGCCTATTGGGAGACATCTTAAAAGTCCCCTTGTGTATGGGTGAAGAGGATTTCGAAATATTGTAGTTACATCGCCTATTTCAACCACTTTTCCACAGTACATTACTGCTACTCTATCGCCGAACTCAGCTACTAATCCGAAGTTGTGAGTTATCAATATAACAGACATTCTACGCTTCTTCTTAATTTCAATAAGCAAATCTAGTATCTGCGCTTGTATTGTGACGTCTAAAGAGGTTGTGGGCTCGTCGGCTATCAACAAATTGGGATTACAAGATAGCATCATAGCCATCATAGTCCTCTGCCTCATTCCTCCACTTAGGACATGAGGGTAGCACTTAGCTCTTGTATCTGCATCGGTTATTTTAACGTCTCTAATGAGATCGGTTGTCCTTTTCCAAGCTTCTTTTTTTGATAAATTGAAGTGTACCGTAGGAGCTTCAGATATTTGGTATCCTATGGTGAAAACTGGGTTAAGAGAGTTCATAGGATTCTGAAAAACCATGCTTATTTCTCTTCCTCTAATTTTTTGCATTTCGCTTTCTGGAATTTTAAGGAGGTCTTCTTCCTTATACAAAGCTTTTCCACTCAGTATCTTTCCAGGGGGAAATATAAGCCGCATTATTGAAAGAGCTGTTACGCTCTTTCCACATCCGGTTTCTCCAACTAAGCAGAAAATTTCGTTTTCGTTTACTGTGAAGCTTGCGCCATCAACGGCTTTTACCACTCCTCTGTTTGTATAGAAGTATGTTTTTAATCCCTTAACGTCTAGTAGGGGCAAGTTCTTTCTCTCCTTAAATTTTAAGTTTAGGATCTAATATGTCCCTTAAGCCATCTCCTAAAAGGTTGAATCCCAAAGCTGTAATCACTATGAATATTCCTGGAAAAGTGGCTATCCAAGGAGCTATTATGAGTTGAGCTGCTCCTTCAGAGAGCATAGCCCCCCAGTCTGGAGTAGGTGGTTGAGCTCCGAACCCCAAGAAGCTCAAAGCAGTAGTTGACAAAATCGCAGAGGGCAAAGTTAAAGTCATCAACACTATGATTGATGGAACGATATTGGGTAGAAGATATCTGAATATTATGTTTAGGCTGGATTCTCCTATAGACCTAGCTGCTAAGATGAACTCTCTTTCCTTCAGAGAAACCATCTTTGCTCTTACTACTCTTGTGAAGGGAGGCCAACTTACTAGAGCTATAGCTGCTACGACTTGAGTTAAACCTGGACCTATAAGGGTTATAACCCCCAAAGCTAAAACTATTGGTGGAAGAGCCCAAGTCATGTCTGTAATAGCTAATATCACTTTATCTAAGCCCCCGCCATAGTAGCCCGCTATTAACCCCAAGCCAACGCCAACCAACGCCTCTACTAATACCACTAGAAGCCCTACCCAGAGGGCTATACGAGTTCCATATACCACTCTGCTAAAGACATCCCTTCCATAATGGTCGGTTCCAAAGATGCATTTCCAAGAGGGAGGTTGAAGTTTCTTAACTATGTCAACGTCAGAATAGTGTTTAGGCGCTATTACATCAGCAGCTATAGCAACTGAACTTACTGCAAGAATTATCAGCGCTCCTATACAGGAGGTTCTGTAGCCGAACATCAACCGCAATATGTTTGATATTTTCACTCTCTTCTTCCACCTATGCGTATTCTGGGATCAAGAAAAGCCGAAAGTAAATCTGCTAAAATGTTAGACACAACGGTGAGAACTGCAATTATTAATATTATAGATTGAATAACGGGATAATCTTGTCTTAACACCGATTTATAAAATAGCTGCCCCATCCCAGGATAAGCAAACACAGCTTCTACAATTACTGCACCGCTCACAACCCAAGGAAGATAAAGGAAAAACATGGTTGTAGCAGGTATTAAGGCGTTTCTCAAGATGTGTATGAAGATTATTCTTCTCATTGGGAGACCCTTAGCCCAGGCTGTTCTGACGAAGTCTTCCCCTAAAGTTTCCAGCGTTTCAGTTCTCATGAGTCTAGCAAAAGTTGCAACTGAGGGGAGGGTTAAAGTAGCCACAGGCAAAATCAGAGATTGACTGCTGAAGCTTCCTGAAACTGGAAGTATTTTGAGATACAACCCAAATATAAGCATCAACATCAGCCCAAGCCAGTAGCTGGGCATGGAATAAAAAAACGTTATGAAACCAGTCAATGCGTGATCCACGCCTTCACCCCTTTTTAGTGCTGCGACCATTCCTATTGGAATTCCCATTATGAAGGAGAGAACTAAAGAAGTAAGCGTCAACTGTAAAGTGGGCGCTATTCTTGAAAAGACAAGTAAGCTTACTGGAAGCTTCGTAACATATGATACACCTAAATCTCCTACCACAACGTGAGAAAGCCAATAAAAGTACTGCAAGTAAACAGGCTTATCAAGACCCCAACTTCTTCTAATTTCCTCTATTTTTGCTGGCGGCACTCTTTCGCCGGCTATCATAGTTACGGGATCTCCTGGCAACAACTGCATAAATAAAAAAAGGAGGATTGTTACTGCAACTACTACTAGCACGCCTATGATTATCCTCTTTAGGACGTATCGGATCAACTGTGAATCCTATCCTTCTTTGCGTATTTTCACGTCGTTTATAATTAGTTGGCCGTATGGTGGAAGTACAATTAAATCTTCAACTTCGCTTCTCACCGCAGTGTACTCTTTGCTCACAAACAGAGGAACCAAGGGTAAATCTTCCAATAGTATAAGTTGAACCCGCGACCAAAGCTCAGTTCTTTCAGTTTCATCTGCTGTTTCTATAGCGGTTTCCATTAAATGATCCACTTCGGGATTGCTGTAGGTGAGGTTGGCATATTCACTATGTACAATGTAAGGTATTATTCCGCCAGGAGCAGACCAAGAATAAAGCCTTAAAGCCAAGTCGAATTCCCAAGCGTTGGTTTTTTCTCTAATGTATGAATATGCAAACTCTTTGATGTCAACTCTTATGCCTACTTTGGAAAGATGGTCCTTAATTAAAGGACCCACTCTCTTAAGGAGAGGTCTATCTGTAGGTGAAAAAAGTTCCAGCACAAGTTCTCTTCCATCTTTGTCTACTGTTCCATCTCCGTTTGTGTCCACCCATCCAGCGTCTTCTAAAAGAGCCTTTGCTTTTTCCAAGTTGTATGCGTACTCAGCTTCACCGTAGTTCTCTACTGAAGAGTTGTAGCACGACATTGAAGGAGAAAGTATTGAATACCACGCTAATACTGTGTCCTCTAGTGCATTCTTCAATTCTTCCCTATTTACAGCATACATTATAGCTTGTCGTACACGCACATCGTCTAATGGAGGTCTCCTCACGTTGATCAGTATATAGTTGAGTCCTGGAGTAGTTACATAATACAATGTGATTTCGGGATTTTCCTCAAATCTCGAAATGAAGTCTATTGGCACCCCTCTCAGTATGTCTACTGTACCAGCTTCTAGTTCGCTTGCTCTAGTTAAGTCCTCTGGAATGAATCTTATGATTACTTCGTCTATATAGGGATTAGGACCTTTATTTTCAGCAAAAGGCACGTTCGTCTCGTAATGTTCGTTTCGCACTAGAGTCACATGGGATCCGTGAACCCATTCCTTAACTTTGTATGGACCACATCCTACAGGCTCTAAGTTGAACAGTTCGTCTCCTTTATCTGCAGCAGCTTCAGTGTCCACTACTGCTCCGTAGTTGGAAGCTATGGTTGCCCAAACTGCTGTAGGCGGAGTCTTAAACACATACTTCACCGTGTGTTCATCTATAACTTCAGCGTGGTCTAGCGAAATATAGTCCTCTGCGTACACGCTTATGTCCATGTATCTTTCAACAGAACTCTTCACACAATCGGCTGTTAGAGGATCTCCATTCGAGAACTTCGCATCTTCTGGCAAATAGAACGTAACAGACAATCCATCTTCGCTGATTTCGAAGCTTTCAGCTAAATCTGGAACAAGATTCATTTCAGCATCATAAGTTACAAGCCACTGAAAGACTAAATCGTGTATTTCGTTTGTCCAGCTCACTTGCTGAGGATCCAAACCTTCAGGTTCCTCTGGAATGGCTATTACTAAGGTTCTCTTATATTCTTCAGGGGAGGGCGTGGTAAAGTAGTAGGTAGCAATGCAAGCAGCTACAACAACAATCACACAGATAATCACAGCTTGAACTTTAGTTATAGCTTCTTTTCTAGTCACGATTTTTCTTCTCTTCATTTTTCTCCCTTTTTTCTTTTCAAAGGTCGATAATAATAAACGCATGGTATTAATAAGATTTGTTGTGGTTGAGAAGATTCTGGGCTGGGGATTAAAAAAGGAAGAGTTCTTGCATAAAGCTAAGCACATGTGACTCGGGGTTTTGCCTTTTGCTATTTCTCCCCCTTCTTTTTCTCGGCAATCGCTTCTTTCACTCCTCTTCCAACCAGTTTGCCCGTATCCTCAGCCTTGCCCTTCTCTTCCTCTTCTTTCTTTCCGCTCACACTTTGCCTCCACAAAATAAAACATGCTTAGGTTCGTTCCCATTTAGGCACTTCGCAAAACTTAAATCAGAAATCCGACAAAACTGTGAAATCGTGATGAAACATGTCTAAAGAAGATAAAATGTTAGAGGAGTTGAAGCGTATTAGGCAGCTTCTTGAACCCAAGCCCGCCCCGCCCGCTCCACCGCCGCCAAAAGGACTTTGGAACGAGTTCATGGACTTCATTTCAAAATACAAAGTCATGGGAATGGCTGTCGCCTTCATCATGGGCATCTACGTCGGCGCCGTGGTTCAAGCGCTCGTTGAAGACCTAATCATGCCGATAATCACTCTCGCCATGCCAGGCGTCGAATGGGAAACCATAGTGGCTGGACCTTTCCGCGTTGGACACTTCATCGGCACGTTGATAACCTTTCTCATCGTAGCCTTCGTAATCTTCATAATAGTCAAGGTCACAAAAAATGGGGAATCAAATAACGCAAACTGCCCACCTTTGAAACAGCGTACCTGACAAAGAAAAAACGAAGACAATGTTATAGGCATAATCCATCGAAACACGTGTAAACCGAGAAAAAAGCTGCTGAAAACTAAGTTTTGTTGCTATACGTGTTGTGCGTGTTCTGCGCCACAATGCTTTACACTATAACTCGAAGAGCGCAATCGTGCCGAGAAGCATCGGAATAACGTGTGACATAAGTGTACACAAACTAAAAGTGAAAGTTTCGCAGTAATGTTCATATAGAAATCTCATGAGCAGGCCGAGGCTTTTCAATAGGCTTGAATGTAAAAACTGCGTTTTTAAGGGTGGAAGCTACTGCTGGAACCAGTGCCCATACAACGTTTGGCGAAGGCGCTAACCGTACACGGCATGTCTATGCTAAAATGTTAGCTCTTCTTCTCCTTTTTCTTTGATGGTCTTTCTTGTAGGCGTCAGCGTTTAGCAGGTTTTTAAGCTCATCCTCTAATTTCAGATTCTCGGATCTTCCCCTCTCCTATTGAAGCTTAAAGCTTTGATTTATTCGGTTGGTTTGCTTCATGAAATTAGGTGTTAACAGATGATGGGGTTGATGGCTTATTTTTCCCGAAACGTTTAAACGTAGAATTCTAATACTTTTTCTACTTGGTGTTCTCATGCCTGAAACAAAGACTGTTAAAATCAGTAAAGAAACGTATGCTAAATTATCGGAAATTGCAGGAGAGCTTCAAATGCGGCTAAAGCGTCCCGTTTCTTTAGATGAGGCCATGAAGTACTTGATCAGCCTAAGAGGGAAGGGTGTAAGGATCACCGACTTGGCTGGTTCCTGGGATATTTCTGATAGGGAGCTCGCCGAAATCAAAGCTTCGCTCAAAGAGGCTTGGAAAAGATGGAAACTAACCGAGTCGTAATAGACACAGACATTCTGATAGATCTTCTCAGAAACACAACAAAAGTTGTTGACTCCCTCAGCGAAATGGAAGCAAAAGGATACTCACTTGCTACAACAATCATAAACGCCTTCGAGCTGTTTCATGGCGCCTACAAATCAAAGAAACGTGAGAAAAATTTGGCTTCAACAACGACTTTGCTTGAAAGACTTATAATCTTAAAGATGGGACTCACATCAGCCCAAAATGCTGGACGCATATACGCTGAATTAGAAACGGAAGGGCAACCAATCGGATTGAGGGATGCCATTATAGGTGCAATCGCCCTAACCAAAGGCTACAGTTTAGCCACAAGAAACGTCGAGCACTTCCAAAAAATTAAAGGTTTAAATCTTATACCCATTCCTTAAAGCAAAAGACATACTGCCAGAACCAATGCCCATACAACATCCGGCAAGGCGCTAACCGCTACAGCATGACAACAGTTGCACGCCTTTTATCCAACACCTTTCTCTAAAATCTCCCTAATCTTCCTAAGCTCGGCCAGCACCTGGCTGGCCTCTCCAAGGGCAACAGCTTCAACTCCTGCCTTAACTGCCTCAACGAATTCTCTAGGGTTAAGCAGCAAGTACCAGTTTAACTTGCCGAAGACTAACAGTCTTCCACCCCATTTCAATTTGATTCTACCCATTTCATCAAAGTATACGTGATACATTCTAAACGAAATCCCATCCTCATACACTTTGAGTTTGCTAAAGAGGATGGAGTAAAGAAAAAGGAAGAACAATGGACCAAAGAAGATAAACATTATAGGCCATAGGGGTACGCCTCTAACTATAGCAAAAACGCCAATTACCATGTAAAAACAGAGAATGCTGAAGATTAAAATGTGTCAAACAGGAACCGCTCTTGTTTCAAACACGGCTTCCGACATCACCAGCCATATATTAGAGATTTGTCATTTTCAGATAAAAACGTTTCATGCTTTTCAACAATTCTTAAATCTGAGATAAAGATTGTTATCTTGAAAGCTTATGGATAAAGCCGAAGCTAAGGGTTCAAAGCCTTGGTGGTGGAAACCCCTCTGGATAACGGTTCTGCTTACGACGATCGCTTCGGGAGTTGTTGGTTACTTTCTCTTGCACGTTTCTCTAGAGAGAACTGTGGGTGGAGTAGCTCTAACCTTCCTAATGATTGGTTTCGCATATTACATACGCGTTAGACCCTCCAGGAAAGTGAACAGAGGCTTATACATACTCTTTGGGATTACACCCATCGGATTCCTTTTATGGATAATTTACGGCTTAACCATCGGTCGCTGGCTAACCACCCATCTGGGAGTCTGACCTTCCCTCATCATAAGTTTCATCGTGCCCTACATTACAGGAGCATTTATAGGTGACTGGATAGGCAAGCGAAGAAACTATCGCCTCCCACTGAGTCCTTAAAAACTCTCAAATCAAGTCACTATGGAGAGAGAAAGAAGATTTTAAAATTTCGCGAAACAATTGTAATGATGTTGTGGGTCAAACATATGTCTCCGAGATAATTTTAGATAACTCTTCAGGTTTGTTTGTTGGTACGAGAAAGCTTTTCCCGGCTTTTCCAGTTATTTTGACAGCGTTGCCAGCTTTGAAGTTGGGCAAATCGTTTTCCCCAGCCTCAACATCACACCACAGTACAGAGGAAGCCTCGTCCTCGCGGGCACGCATGAATCTATCTCTCTGGCAGGAATTGCCTTCTTCAAGATTCCGTAACCAACTCTGACACTTTCTTTGTTTACTTGAATCTCTACTTTGCGAAAGTTTAAAACAATAGGAATAAAAATTGCATCGAGAAGTAGAAAGACGTACAAAATTGCCGTGGGTGGCCTCTCAAAAGCGTATCCAAAATTTCCTCTCCCCAGCAGAGCGGTTGAAGAAACCACAACCACAGCCACTACAACAGTCCATATCCACCAGTTCAACCAAACTTGCTCTCGATAACCCGCATACATCCAATTTTCCTAAATAAAAGAGAAAGAAGTCACGTAAAATTTTTACGGCTCAAACAAACCACCCAATTAAGCGCCTACTCGCTTCTCGGGTTCATGTATGAGAAACAGAACTATGATGAAAGCTGGAATAACCAATCCAAGCGTTACGTAAAAGGGCGACTGAGGAACGGGGCTTACGTAGAGATAGTTACCCAGCAACATGCCCAACCCCATCGCAATGTAGCCAACAAAGTTTCTGAAACCAACCACCTTACCCCTGTTCACCGGATGCACAAGGTCTGCTGAAAGCGCCGTCGCCGAAGACATTATCAACATGTGGGCAAATCCGAACATAGCCATAGCAATCATGAGGGTTAAGAGGGTTCCATTAACAAAAATTAACGTAGCCGCGCCGAGGACGAATAAGCCGAGAACCAGCGGAATCTTCCTTCCAACCTTGTCCACCATCTTGCCAATTGGGATAGAAGCCACAATCATGGTCAACAAAAGCGGAATGAAGACAAGCCACCACTGCTCCTCAGGTATTCCAAGCACATCCCTTGCGTAGAGCGCGTTAATCACATTAGTAATCGACAGTCCAAACCTTACCAAAGTCTGAACAGCGAACAGCCATAACATTGACCGCGGCACGACCTTCCAAACGTTGAAGCTTTCTTTAATGGCCTTCGGATACGAAGAGATAAAATAGCGGAAGCGAGTTGGCTCCCCGTTCGTTATCGTTTCCTTCAACCTAAGCCGCCACACCGCTGCAATAAGGAAAAGAGCTGTCACTGTTAGATAGACTATTCTCATACTCATGACCAGCCCAAACTGCAGCAACAGAAAACCTGCAATTATAGGACCAGGAGTGTTGAAGGTGCCGTGAATAAGCTGTATAATTGAAGAGCCCATGCCTCTGCGCTCTGGAGGAAGCGAATCTTGAACCATTGCAAACAGCGCCGGCTGATAGATTAGACAGAGGCTGCTCACAATCGACCCTAACAAAATGAAGTGCCATGTCGGAGCAAATGCAAAAAACAGATATGACAGAGCAATTCCAAACGTCATAGTCGTAATGAGCCAACGCCTTCCATACTTATCTGCAAGGTAACCGCCGGGGAAGGCTACAGCCGCCATCGCCAAGAAGTTCGCAAGACCAATCAACCCCAAGGCCACACCTGTTCCGCCTAGGGCTTCCACGTAATACTGAAAGTTTGGGGCAGGCATCTCCATGGCGAGGTCCATTATCATCCAGCTCACGACGAGAATCCTATAGTTGCCTGTAATGAACGAGAACTCCCGTCTAAGAACGTCCCATAACCCCATAAACTTCACTCTTTTTTTCTCGAATCATGAACACCCGCTAATATAAGGCTTAACTTCTGCACACATCGTTATTCATGACAATTAAAATTACCAGCAGCTATTCCTCTAACAAAAAGAAAACACCTTACGTATCCAATCTCAATAGACCAGTGGATTCTCATGAATAAGGAGTAATATGCCAACTTTAGTTTGTCCAGTATGTGGCAAAGAGTTCCAATTTACAGCTTATACCTTCCTCATTGCTCTCCCAGATTCCTCATTTGATAACGTCTCAATTTTCCAGCCGAACTCAATGAGCATCTTTCTAACTTCTTCTTTTGATAAAACTCCCAACTCAAACGCTTTCAATATGTCTGACGCAACAAGCTCAGGCTCTTTTTGTGTGCCCCAGTTTAAGCGAACCTTAGCTTCAGCTTGGTCTAACCCCGCTTGATTCAAAACAGAAGAGAAAATGTCTCTTTCCACTTGCCGCTTAATATAGCGTTGAATAGGCTTGATGAGCATGTTTTGAAGCTCTAAGGCTGCCTTGGCTGAAGCCTCCGTGAAGCCTGGAGTGCTGAAAAGCCTCGGCAGCGGGGTTTCGCATCCGAGGTAAAACTGGTTTATTATGTGCTCAACATAGTATTCAAATCGCGCCCTAGGGTCAAGCGTAACGGGTTTTATGTCACCTTTCCCGCTGTAGAAGAGCCATGCACCTTCTTCAGAACGGCTTTTGATGGCTCTCTCAAACTTTTGAATTGTTGCCTCGTCTGCTTTCTCAAGCAGAGCCAGAACGTCTGGACCGGCATACTTCTCAAAAATTTTCGGCATAATCTTCTCTATTTTCGCCTTCATCCAAGCATAGGCTGGCCTCCTATCAGACTGGAAAACAAGAGAATGCAAAAGAACCTGCAAGACGCCTGTTCCGAAACCAGACAAGCCAACACGGTTAATCCGCCAGTGAATTACGGCTTCAGGCTCAAGGGTTTCTCCTCCATAACTGCGGCGGAGCTTGTAACCCTCAACCTTGTAGGGAATTTTCAGGCCATTGCTTTGTATGTGGCTTTGCTCAATCCTTTCTATAGCATCCACGGGAAGCCTATGTAAGTCTCTAAGCCTTTCAGGCGTGATTTTAAGCCAGAAGTCGTTTCCACAGGCGATGAGCACACGAGCCATATCATTCAGTAAAGTATCTAAATTAACGTCTTCGTTGAATTGATCTACAACACTTTTCGCCTCTTCAGCTCTATCATATCTTTCGGTGACTGTTGTGTAGAATCCCATGCCAACGGCTGAAGCCGCAAGCAGATCCACACTTGCCTTGCACGTTGGATCCCTCTCGTAAAGCTTCATTACGTCAGCCAGCGGAATGCTTGGGGTCTCATAAATTGCGGCAGACTGCGGAACAGCGTATCCACTTCTTGTTTTACGCGAAAAAGCCTCAAACAAGCGCTTCAAAACGTTACTCAATCATAATCCCTCCAGAAGTTTACGTCCCCTTTCAGTGATTATGTAGGGAGCCCTATGCTCCCGCCCGCTTTTCTCCACGTAGCCATTCTGAACAAGATAGCGGAATATCCCCTCAAAGGTGCCGTGGGTGCCGCACCGCCTAACGGTCCTCTTCTCAAGCTCCGTTCTACCCAAAGGACTCTTCCTAAGCTCGTTCAACACTATTTTTGCAAGATGCAATCTTTCACGTAACCTTCTCATTCAGCCTGACCTCCACGGGTTTTTGAGTGCTATAAAAGGGGGGAGAATGATTAGCGCAAACCATTAGGATAGCGAAGTCGCGCTTGCCGTCCATGCCGTAAGCGTTCGGCGCCAAATCCGGCGCGAAAGGCTTCATTTCAGCCCCACACAACGGACAGTAACGCCAGCAGTCGCACACAACAATGTCGCCTTTACGCTGTGAATAATGCTTTTTTCCACAGTTAGGACAATTGGCTTCAAATCTTGGCAATTTATTCTAACCTGGACGGTTTAGAGACTTGTCTTTATCCCAGTCATTTTTGCAACCGCGTTAGCTCGTAAGACGCCTAAGCCGAAGCGTGTAGTTGCACGGACACCGAATTTGCCTGTCCTCGGCTCTTCCCAGTCCTCAACTGTTACGTCTCTGCGCAGGAGCATGGTTGCTGCCACGCGCGTATCAATGGCATAAGCTGTTCCGTTAGTCACTAAGGTGCTGGCTTGAACTTTCATGCCTAAAACGCTTGTAACAATTCCCTGTTCAATATTTGTTTGAGCAGAAGGCAAGTATTGCGCATGAATGAACTTGTCATCGCTTAAAAGCTGATGCAGCTGTGTTTCATGAACCACCAAGACCGTGGGACGCCAGTTCTCGCCACGAACCGCGTTGTGAAGCTTAAGCAGGTCAGCCCAAGCCATTGCTGTACCACCTTGAGCAATTGCGGAACCTCCAGCTAAATCGGCGTCTGCGATAGCTCCGTAAAGAGCCAGAATCTTCTCTGTTTCCGTTTCGCCTAAGGCTCTGCCGACCTTTTCAACCATGTTATCCATAACGTTCCACGTAGCATCTTCAACAAACTCGCGTGTCCATTCCTCTGCTGATTCTGCAAGCTGATCCGTGTGAATGTCAACTGTGCTGTGTTTTTTACCGCTTAACCTTGTAGTGGCTCCTTCAGCATAACTGTACGCTACGCCTTTGACGTCAAGCGGAAACCTTTCCATCGTCTCAGTTGTGGGCCTCACATCTATGATGTTTCTGCCGATGAGTTCGGGATAAGCAGCTTCAACAAGCGTATCGTGCATACGCCCTAAGCCGCCAACCACGTCACTGAACAAGCCTTCCCGGACCCCGATGTCGATGTATCGCTTGAAAAACGGATGTGCAGCTGCTTTTTCCTTTAGGCTTTCGTAAAACTGCTTGTATTCGCTGTCTTTCTCCATTAGGCTTTCAAAAAGTT
>DAOUTL010000146.1 GCA_030626685.1 Candidatus Bathyarchaeota archaeon
CGTCCAGCCTATGAAACAGCTGTGGCTGTGCTTCCGAAAATTAGGGATGAGAAGCTGATTAGCGAGGCAGAGAGGGTTCTTGAAAAGGCGAACGAGGCTGCAGAAAAAATCATCGGATGAGACTGGAACGTTTAATTCTAAGAATTTTTACAGTCTAAAGATGTACCAGAATTTATTGACCTAAAGAAGGGACGCTTAAAAATTTGAGAAAACGTTTTCCAATCATAAGAGGGGTTTTGATGCATTTGAGATAACCAAAGAGAAGTTACAAATCGTTGAGCGCACGCTATTTTCTTCTCTAAGTCGCTTACATCAGCACGCGAGAGCACTTGTTTAGAAACTCTAAAAGACTTAAAAGCTGAAACATAAACTAAAATTGTGGTTCTAATGAAGGGAATTATACTTCACGGTGGTCATGGAACTAGACTTAGACCTCTGACTCACACAGGACCTCTTTAGGATCCTCGGTTTTTGATTTATTTTCAGCAAATTTGAACATGGCTTCGAGTCTGTTTAGCAATGTAACTCTTAACCGCTGAGTGCCCTTTTTCAGTCACCGTTTTAATATCCGAGCCTCACGGAGAACCCGTTTAAACGATATCTCCCTATCGTTTTTTATACCCCTCCCCCCTCTCTACGTTTTTTGCGAAATTAGAATACTGGATACCGTGCCAATCAGCCCTGAAATTGCTGAAAATAACTCGCTGCTCCATGCTCCGTGTGCCTTCACTGTTAGGCAGAGACATAATCTACAGGTATAGACTAATATGCGACAAAAACTACAATGAAATCTACTTAGAGAGTTAATCGACAAAGGAAGCTAAACTTGAAGATACTAGTAACAGGCGGACTTGGCCTCGTAAACAAGTCAAAAGGGTTTTTCGGTCCAGTGATTTTTTATACGACGGATTACGTGTTCGATGAGACATTCACTTCAGTAATATTGTTATCAATTCAAAGTGGCGATGTCTCCCACAAACTCTAACAAGAAATCTTTAGCCAGTGAAATCCATTGTAACCATCGCTGAATTAAAGAAGTTGAATTTTACGACGTGATGTTCCAAAGGGGTGTATCGTTTTTTAAAATGAATACAACCGAGAACTTTACATATTTGTCTATAAAATCCCCTTTCGCATACACGCCCAACAATGCCCCTCCCCGTATTTTTTCTAAGCCTGTTTCAACTTTCTTTTCAAAAGCAGAACTTTATTCATTCCACGCATAGTTGTTGAAGAGCTTGAGGTTGAGCCCGGCGATGTGTTAGAAGTGACGTTGCGTGCGGAGAAGGCGTAGGGACATATAGCAGTAGCCTTTAAGGCTGAGCGTTTTTGCATGGTTTATCCCTACCTGAATGGTTAATTTTATGCTTTCGCACGGTGATTAAGCAGCGTCTAAATTAAGAAATTATGTATAGGGTTTGGATGATTGCTTGTTTTCAGGAAAAGTGTAGAATTAGTAGGTATTTTGGTAGATTTTGATGAGGTTGATTTTAGAGTCTAATGAGAAGCGTAAAGAAGAGGTTAAGGATGAAGACGTTTGAAGTGGGGTTGACAAGATTAGGAAAAGAGTGAAAGCCTTAGAAAAGGAGTTAGTTGAAGGAGCGCAGAGTTACAGATTAGCCTATCCATATGGTTTCGGGCAGATTTCTGAAGTGTTCATCACCTGTGATTACTTTTGCTTTTAGTACTCTGGTTGTGGCTAGTACTATCGCGTCGAAGAGACTTGGGGTAGTGATTCGGGCTTTTTTGGCTTCCTCTGAGAGTTCTATGTAACACTTCGCGGATTCTAAGGCTGTCTCCACGTTGATCTGCGTTGTTTCCGACGTTTCAATAATGGTTTTTAGGCGTTCAAGTACTACTTTTTGCTCTGTTCCTTCTCTTATGTATTTGCGGGCTACTTCTGCTAGCACTATGTCAGGGGTGTAAATTTCAAGGGTTTCGGTTAGAATTTTTCTTGCTTTGTTTCCTTTTTCGCTTCCAATGAAAATCTCAATCCATGCGTATGTGTCAACTACGATCTTCACCGCGATCTTCCTCGCTGAAAGGTTTTATTCTGTCCTTGTCCAGACCGAAGGTCTCGTTGATCATCATTTTACGTTGCCTCATGATGAGTGTTCGTAAGGTCTCATCGAGGCTTCTAGCTTTCAATTTGTTTCGTAGCTTTTCCAAGATTTCCAAGGTGTTTTTTGACACTCTAATACTGGTTACCTCGGTCAAGGCTTGTTCCCTACATGTATACTCATATACTAGTATATAAATATATTTCGTAACTTTTGCTATCTTCTCTTGCAGAACAGGATAAAGCATGCTGGAACGAACCTAGCCACGGTAGATAACTGGCATTCTTGAAGTAAGTCTACAGTTTTCTTTTCGCATGGCTATTTCGGATGTTGGTTTGCTTTTGCAGTGTCTATCTCGGAGGCTGTGACCTTGTAGTGTTTGTGTGTGCAATTGTTATAGGCCCGTCTATTTGGAGCCAAATAGGACAAATTAAAAAGGGATTTGATGGGTTGATAAGAGATGGAAGATCATGAAAAAGAACCTTATAAATGAAGCCCCTAACTGCGGTCACTGGAATAGGATTCCAGTAAACAAGATTTTCATTGAACAACTTGGTTCAGAGCCTAAGGTTAAGGTTTTGATTCCGATGTATGAACCACTACAAGTTTCTAGATGTAAAAATTGGAGAGGTGATAGCTGAACGCGCGCGGGATGAACAGTACGTTACGATGAATGATAGGAAATCCGTGTGAGCAGGCTATTTACCGTCCAGCCTATGAAACGGCTGTGGCTGTGCTTCCGAAAATTCAGGATAGGGAGCTGATTCGCGAAGCGGAGAGGGTTCTTGAGAGGGCGAACGAGGCTGTGGAAAAAGTTATCGGATGTTAAGAGTCGGAACCATTGGAAACGCCTCTGAAGATCCGTGCATCGATGGCTGAAAGAGCTGGTGGTGCGTAACCATCCATAGGATGGGAGGATGGACAGCCTCTTGACCGAAGGCTGAATAAAGGAGAAGTTCCTTCCGATAGGGAGGGTAGTTCACTCGTTTCGTCGAAACCAAAGGCAGCAGAACCGCGGAAAAACTGTCATTAATAGAAAAGACCAAACAATCCAAAGACGGTGAAGCAGTTCAAGCCTACTGGAAAATCGTCCGGTGATAAGCTAAACGAGCCTTTCAAGTTTGTCTATGAACGCTTTAACGGCTTCCGCGGCGTCTATTACTGCTTCAGGAGGCAGAATTCCCTCGTAAAAGTTTTGGTGGAGATAATTCGCCTGCAGGAAGAGCTTGTTAAGCTCTGGATCTTTCAGCTCAGTCCGCAGTTTTGTCACGAACTTCCAAAGGTCGCCATGAGTTCTAAGCTCCACACCTCTCTTGGCGGCTACAACTTTCACCATTTCAGCCGCTGCACCCCAAAGTTTCTCACCCGCCTGAACAAAATCACCCTTAGCCAAGAATGTTTCAGCCTCTCTAAAGTACTTCCCCATAAGATTCGAATAGCATTCTGCATTCTCACTCATGCTCTTAACCATCTAATTTTAAGCTCCGTCCGTCTCTTAACTTTTATGGTTTTAACTCTATCGGGGGGAAATCCCCCTTGCTGTCGCGCGCGCCTAAAGAAATTTAAAAGCTTTTCTCCGATTCCTCCACCCATTAAACAGTAGATCAAAAAATTC
>DAOUTL010000159.1 GCA_030626685.1 Candidatus Bathyarchaeota archaeon
CATTCCAGCGATAAGCAAAGTAAAGGCTGAGGTTAGGCTCATTACGGCATAAAGTATTCCCACTTCCACAGGGCTAGCCTTAATGGTTTCAGTCATGTAGTAGGGTAGAAGATAAGCGTAAAGACCGTCCCCAAAAGAACCTACAAGGTTTGAGGCAAAGATAAGTTTCAAGTCTCTGTTTAACACTTCGAAGGGGAAGCCCAGTTTCAAGAATTTATGATGTGCGTTTAAGGTCAACTTTAAGCCTCGTGTTATTTCCAGTTCTGATAGTTGTCAATCGAAATGAAAGGTTGTTTTTATTGTTTTCTAGTTTTTAAGAAGATTGCTTAATGCCGCCTCTTTCATCCTAATTCCGGTTCTCTGGGAGCCGACACGTTTAACACCTTGCAGTTTTATGGCTGTTTCTCAACGTTCGCTATAAATATTTTAATATTAAAAGTTGTCAGATTCAACAGTGGATTGAAGTTACTTCCTTCTGTCAATTACGTCTAGTGCTTCGGGTCCCGTGCCAATTAGCACAACCGGGATGCCTATTTGTTTTTCAATCTCGTTTATGAATTGTTTTGCCCCTTCTGGAAGTTCATTGTAGGTTTTTGCGCCTTTGCATTGTGGATATAAAATGTCAAGTTTCGTTACCGCTGCCTGTGTTGCACCGTTAATTGTTACGGTTTTTTTGGCTAATTCAAAGTTGAATGGGGCTGAGCGTCTCTCACGGCCCGTTCCCGCGGCTATTTCAAACCATCTCCGTTTTATGGCTTCCTCTTTTGTTAATTCTCTTGGTATGGGACCTGCACCCACACGAGTCACGAACGCCTTAAACACTGTTAGGACATTGTCAACTTTTGTTGGACCTACGCCTGCTTCTGAGCATATTGCTGACGCGCTTGTGTCTCTACCAGTCACGTATGGATATGTTCCATGAAAAAGTGAGAGCATCAAGCCTTGTGTACCCTCCAATAGAACATTTTTGCCAGCGTCTATTGCGTTGTTTACTTCTTTTGCCACGTCTGTTAGGTATGGCTGTAGTTCTGGAACGTCCTTTGCAAGCTTTGCTGTTCTGCGTACACGTTCTTCAATTGCTGGTCCTACACCCCATCCAGTGGTGCCTATGCCTTTTAAGTGGGCACTTGTTTTGTCTTGGATTGAATGTTTCTCTTCAATTATTGAAGCTTGATTGTCTATGCCTATTCGGTTTTTCACGTTTGTTACTTCAACTTCCTCAAGGAGTTTTGCAACGTGAACATTTGCGCCGGCACCAATTAGCAAACGGCATTTTTCATTTACAAAGGCTGCTGGAACCATGTGCAACGCGTAGCGGTTACCTTGATACCAAACGGTGTGGGCGGCGTTAACTGAGCCTGTTCTTACGCAGACGTCTAGCTGGTCTTTTAGGGCCAGGTAAGAGATTGTTTTTCCTTTGCCTTCATCTCCCCAGAAGGCTCCAGTGACAACTGTGCAGGGCATTATTTCACCGTTAAGAGAATTTGCTGGGGATTATTTAAGATTGTTTGCCAACTTTATGTGGAAAACATGCTCATGGTCGAATAGGCGGGTTATGCGCTTTTTCACAAGAGATAAGATGGAAACTTGCATCTTCTATGCCGTTGTTATTTATCAATCGTGGTGTGGTTCTACATCTTAATTTCTCTTAATAGGTGTGTGGGTGGAATCTTAACGTTGTTTTTGTTGCTGTTAGTGTTTTCGGTTCTAAGCAATTCTGTCATTTCACGGTGGCGCTGCAGAAAATCCATACCTTTTTCGGTTGCTTTGTATATTTCCTTATTATTCTTCACTATCTTTTCTAGTAGGTTAATTTTTAACATAAACTTGAGATAATCCCTAAGCTGCGTGAAACTTAGGTTTGCCCTATACATAATCTGGGTTTTCAAAGCTCCCTCTTTCGCTATTTCCAGAATTTCCGCAATTATGTAGAGCCTATCCCTTCTTTTGGAGGGGGTTGAACCACATGAATTCATTCTCTATATTCCTCTTTTAGAACTGTTTTCTATAATGGAGAGGGTTATGGAATGTTTTAAGTTGTGTTCCGCTCGCGTGATTATTACAGGAACCGAAATATTCTAGAACAAACTTCTATGCGCTAAGAATGTTGGAAAGAGTTTATTTTAACCAAAACGAATAGGTTAGAAAGGTGAGAAAATGTTAGTGGGCTTAATTGCAGATACGCATGACCGTTTACCCATGGTTGATAAAGCTGTGAAAAAACTGAATGAGGAAAACGTTGAGCTTGTGCTTCACGCCGGAGATTACGTGGCACCTTTTGCAATTCCAAAATTTAAGAAGTTAAAGGCGAAGCTAATCGGCGTTTTCGGCAACAACGACGGTGACCATGAGCTTTTAAAGAGGAGATTTAGCGAACATGAAGGCTTGGAGCTACGTGGAAACTTCGCCGAAATAGTAGTTGACGGCTTAAAAATCGCATTGCTGCATGGAAACGAAGCAGAGCTTTTGAAAGCTTTAATCAACAGCGAAAGCTTTGACGTTGTTGTCCATGGACATACGCATATGGCAGAAGCTTACAGAAAGGGCGAGACTTTAGTTGTGAACCCGGGTGAAGTCTGCGGATACTTAAGCGGTAAATCAACTATTGCGTTGTTTGACACGGACAAGCGTGAAGCAAAAATAGTCGAGCTTTGAATTTAATGTAAACTTTGAGACACTACAGTTAACCAGTTGAGGGAATGAGCGAGTTGCACATGAAAATCTCATGAACGAGTTTAAAGCGTACTTATTTAATTCTCGTTATATGGCTGTCTTTTCTGGTTTGCTAGTTTAAACAGGTCTATCAGTTCTTGGTCGTTTGCTCCGTTTCTCATGGGTGTTAAAACGTCCACAAGATTGTCGTTTCTCATCAGGCATGGTTTCAATTTTCCGTCACTCGTTACACGTAGGCGTGTGCAGTGCATGCAAAACTCCGTGTTCTCTATGGGATGCACAATTTCCACCGTTGCATCTGGCAAGTGATAGATGCGGCGATTCTGCATATAATGCCTAGTTTCGATTTCCAATGCTTTTTGCCTTAACATGAATTCATACTCATCCAACAATTTGTGGTGTGCAGAATAGTATGCATCGCTTACGTTTATTGGCTCAAGCTCGATTAACTGCAAAATTGTTCCAGTTTCTCTGACAAAATCAATCATTTCCGGAACATGCCGGTCATTTACGCCTTTTAAAATGAGCATGTTAAGCTTAACAGGGTAAAGCCCAACTTTAACAGCGGCTTTAACTCCCTCCAAAACGTCTTCTAATTTGCCACCAGTCAGTTTGTCATAAACTTCTTCATTTAGCGTTGGAAGGTTAATGTTTA
>DAOUTL010000026.1 GCA_030626685.1 Candidatus Bathyarchaeota archaeon
ACCTTACACTATCTTTGAACCTATCCGGCAGGTATTTCATCACCCAAGTGTAGCTCATCCCCGTTTTCTCCGCTATCCTGTAGGCGATCTTTCCAGCCTCAACTCCTTCGTTTAGGTATATTTCTCCAAGCTTGCTCAGCATCTCAGTTTTCTCTTCAGCCAGCACGGGACGTCTACAGGCGTTGCTTACAAGCCTTGCTATTAGGCTTTGCTCTTCGGTTTCAACGTTTTCAAGTTTTATTTTTGGCCATTTCTCGTCTGCTTCTAGGCGGTGCATTCCGTCTATGACGTTTCCGTGTTTGTCAAGAAGTATTGGGTAGAGCCTTCCAACACACTCAGAAGAAGCCTTCAAGCCTGAAATTACGTTTTTATTTTTCATTATAATCGCCTAAGTTTGTTCTATGCCTATGTGAATTTTTAAGCTTTCTCCGGTTTTGGCGTAAAATGTCCTTAAGGTTTATTTTGGTGAATAAGGTTAGTTTCTGGTATGAAACGACAGAAAAAAGGGTTTAATTGGGCTTTATACGAGAATCTTCGTCAGATAGAGCGTGAGGAGGCTTTCCGTCTGCTGAAGTGGGCTGTTGACTCGCTGCCGCCCCCTTGGGATAGCGGCTGGAAGGGGATTGGACGTAAGCCATATGACGCTAGGGTCTTAACCATGGTCACAATCTGGCAGGAGATCGAGGGAAAGCCTGAAAGAGCCTACACGGCGGACCTTGAAAGGGACAAGGAACGTCTGCGCATCCTAGGTTTTAAGCACGCACCCCACAGAACAGCTCTATACCGAACTAGAAAAAGGCTTTCAGAAGAGTACATGAGAAGGCTGAACCGGAAGATCCTTGAAAGGCTTAAGCCAGCTAAGAAGGTGGGGGTTGATGCTACAGGCCTCCGCCAGTCAAGGCGAGACTGCGCTTGGTCTTCAACCAGCAACAGTGGCAGACGGGAATACGTTAAGCTCCACGCACTGTTCAACCTTGAAACAAGAACCGTTGAGTCGTTTAAAGCAACGCCGGGGACAGAGCACGAGTGTAAGCATCTTGAAGGGCTCCTCACAAACCTAGACGATGTCGAATGCTTGGTGGCGGATGCCGGCTACTTATCCCGAAAGAACTGCAGACTCATCGCCGAGAAAGGAGGCAAACCATACATAAAGCCGAAGAAGAACAGCCTAATGAAGGCTAAGGGATGCTGGCCCTGGAAGCGCATGGTAACCCTGTTCAAGGAGCATCCGCGCATCTTCAACCGCATCTACAGGCTGCATCCACGAGTTGAAGCCGCCTGGCACTCCCTAAAAAGCATGATCGGAGACCTCCTAAGAAACAGAACAATCCAAACCATAAAAGCGGAGATCTGGTCAAAAATCACCTGCTACAACCTCATCTGGACAATCAGAGGAAGCCACGGATTTTGAGCCAAACCCTTCTACACATAAAGTACTTAAGTGATGAAGAAAAAGTTAGGAAACTAACAAGGAAATATTTCAACATCTTTACTCAACATCAAAGCACACAAAAATCAAATATTCACATATTCTAAAAAGGCTATTCACGCAGTAAGACATTTTCCACTTCGCTTTTTTCAGCATCTTTTATCAAAAGCCTCTTTTGTTTAGAAGTGAATCCGGAAACAAGCTCCATTTTCCTATGGAAAAGCCTTGAAAGCTCCTTAATGAGCTCTTTATTCACCTTCCCCTTAACGGGTTCTTCCCTACAGAAAACCACAATTTCGTCTCCTTCAACCATAATTTTAAACTCTTTCGACCTTGGCTTAACAGAAACCTCTAAAATCACGCCTTGCTTTGTTTCCTGAACTTTCATAGACTTTCACGAGAAATAGTTTGTGTGGTGTTATTTTATAAATGAATCCTTAACCGTTGCTGATTTGCTTTTAAGCTTTAATATGAAATTGCCTTATGCGTAAAAGGGGGACATTATGTCAGTCTTCGTTCACGTGTTTGAAAACTTTGGCGATTTGGGCAGTGCCATGCGTTCAGGACAGGACGCTGACAAACTTAATGCTATGTTGGAGACCCTTCAGCAAAAAGGTGCAAGAATAATTGATGTTAAAGTATCCACGTGTGCGGTTCCATCCACAAAAATGGCAACAACAATCCCCGGAACATGCAGAATCTACCTTATAATATACGAAGCCCAGACACGACTCTTATGAAAGTTAAAGGATGCCCTGTGACGCGTTGAAAAAAGTAAAGCTGCACCTGAAAACGACGAAAGGGAAGAGAAGCACAATTGTTCTGTTCACGGTCAAGAAATCAGTAAGGAAGAGTATGAGGCTTACAACGGGATGTGTTGGAGTGCTAGGACAACCAGTTAACTGAGGAATCAGAAATAATGTTTGAGGATTTGATGTAGAAATGGGAGAAGAACAAAGGGTTTATGAGTGCATGAGGTGTGGCAGAAAAATTACGAAGGGAGAGTATGAAACCTACAGTGGCTTATGCGAAGAATGCCACGAAATAGAGATAGACGAACTCGATTTTGAAGACAACCACGGTTCTTGAATTGTGGACCGGAGTTAGACCGAAACTTTCTTTAAATCCTTCGCTTCAAGATGGATGTAAAAAAGAAACAAAGTATAGCGCGCGTGGTTCCCAGCAATCGTTTATGGAATGGGTGGTTAGAAATGCCAAAAATCGATTTGGAACTAAAGGCTTTTAAACATTAAGATGAACATTAACATATAACTGAGGTGAAATGATGGCTAAAATGTCTGCTACAATTGTCGCAGGGATCGTTATAGCTTTAGTGATTGGAGCAGCAATCGGCTGGGTCATATATCCGGTTGTAAATCCTCCTCCTTCTCCTGGACCAGAATGGGTGAGCAAAGCGAGTTATGATGCGCTAAAATCTGACTATGACAAGACTAAGGCCGATCTAACCAAGGCATTAGCAGAAATTGAGAAGTTAACGAAGCCCAAAAAAGTTGGTCTTATACTGGCAACCGGTGGCTTGGGTGACAAATCCTTTAATGACATTTCATTTGCTGGTGTGAAGAGGGCTGAAGAGGAGCTGGGAATAGAATTCGATTATGTTGAGCCGAAGGCGATAGCTGAGTACGAGGGCTTCCAGAGGGACTTCGCGAAAACTGGCGAGTACGTGATCATCATTTGCATCGGTTTTGATCAAGCAGAGGCCCTTGATAAAATTGCAGGTGAATACCCTGACCAGAATTTCGCCCTTGTAGATATGGTCGTAGATAAGCCGAACGTGGCGTCTCTCCTTTTTAAGACTAACGAAGGTTCCTTCCTAATTGGCGTGATAGCTGGAATGGTGACTACTACTGGAAAAGTTGGTTTCGTCGGAGGCATGGACATACCGTTGATTAGGGACTTCTTCGTGGGATATGAGGCAGGCGCTAAATGGGTGAATCCTGATGTAACGGTACTCGATCCTGTCTTCGTTGGTGCTTGGGCCGATCCAACGAAGGGGAAGGAGTTGGCAGTTGGATTAGCTGAGCTTGGAGGTGACGCTATATTCGTTGCGGCAGGCAAGAGTGGATTGGGCAGCTTAGGGGCAGTGCATGAAAAAGGAATTATAGGCTTTGGCGTAGATGCATGCCAATGCTATCTGTACCCAGAGATAATGGCTAGCATGCCCAAGAGAGTCGATGTTGCAGTGTACGATATGATAGTGGCCGCTTTGCTGGGCACGTTCAAAGGCCAAATCTATAATAACGGTGTGAAGGAACAATGGACAGGATGCTGCAGGCTGCCCGAGGAAGAAGGATTTTGGGAGGAAATGTTCAACTTCGAACATGATCCACTGCCCGCCGACGTAATCAATAAAGTCGAAGAGGCGAGGGATAAAATCGCAGCCGGGCTAATCATAGTTCCCAGCGCATTTTAAGCAAAAAGTTAAATCCTCTCCCCCCTCCTTTTTTTGAATACATATGACTACAGCCATCGAAATGAATGGCATCACCAAAACCTTCCCTAGTGTGGTAGCCAACGATAAAATAGACTTCGTTGTAGAAAAGGGAGAAATTCACGGCTTGCTCGGCGAGAATGGAGCAGGAAAAACAGTGTTGATGAACATTCTTTACGGGCTGGATCGGCCGGATGAGGGACAAATTTTCGTGAATGGGAAAGAGGTGGAAATGGATAGTCCAGCTACCGCGATAAAACTGGGTATAGGAATGGTTCATCAACACTTCATGCTCGTTCCAAGCCTCACAGTCGCGGAGAACATAATCTTAGGAAAAGAACTAACGAAGAACAAAGTATTATTGGACATGAACAGAATGTTAAACGATGTCAAAGATTTTTGTGAGCGCTATAAATTAGAAGTAGACTTGAAGGCCCCAGTATATACCCTCCCCGTTGGCGTACAGCAAAGGGTTGAAATCCTCAAGGCTTTGTATAGGGGAGCTGACATCCTCATTCTAGATGAGCCGACATCAGTGCTTACCCCTCAAGAGGTGGAAGAGCTTTTCAAAGCAGTTCGGGCTTTAAAAGAGCAAGGGAAGACCGTCATCTTCATATCGCATAAGCTGAAGGAGGTCTTGGCAATTTGCGATAGAATAACAGTTTTAAGGAGGGGCAAGGTGGTCGGGGCAGTCAAAGCAGATGAGACCATCCTAGGTGAACTCGCCGAAACGATGGTAGGCAGAAAAGTCGTTTTTACATTCAAAAAGAAAAGAATAAAGACACGCGAAGTTGTTTTGAAGACTGAAAATTTGAAAGCCATCGACGATAGGGGTCTGCCTGCGTTGAAGGGGGTTGACTTTGAGGTTTGTGCATTTGAAATCTTAGGGATAGCCGGTGTCGAAGGGAATGGGCAAACCGAATTGGTTGAGGTTCTCACAGGACTAAGAAAAGCCACCGAAGGAAAGATACTTGTAGACAACAATGACATAACAAAGGCGTCCCCCGGCGAAAGGATAAGACTTGGAATCTCCCACGTGCCGGAAGATAGGCACAAAAGAGGCTTAATACCGGACTTTTCAGTGATGGAGAACTTGATCCTTGGAAGCCATAATAAGCCCCCGTTCACAGTAGGGCGAGTCAGGCTTAACTTTGAAAAAATCTCAAATTACGCGAAAAGGCTGATCAAGGATTTCTCCATAAAGACACCGAACAAAGACACTCCTGTGCGCCATTTATCTGGCGGAACCCAGCAAAGAGTAGTTGTAGCGAGAGAGTTCAGCAGGAAACCGAAGTTGATAATAGCCTCTCAACCCACTCGAGGGTTAGATGTTGGCGCAACCGAATACGTCCGCAAGAAACTTGTGGAGATGCGTGATCAAGGATGCGCGGTTTTGCTGATTTCCGCAGATCTTGATGAAATATGGGCGCTGAGCGACAGAATAGCTGTGATATATGAAGGAGAGATTGTTGCGATAAAAGACCCTGAGAAAACAAGCGAGCGGGAACTCGGACTCTTGATGGCTGGTGGTAAAAGTGGCTGAGAAAACACGAGAACAGTATCTAGAGACTAAAGAATTGCTGCGTAGATTTTTTTCCAGGCTGGAGTTGGAGTTGCGAAGGATACTACCCCAAATAATCGCGATCCTCGCAGCATTTTTGGCGGGGGCAATAGTGCTCCTACTAACCGGCTACTCCCCCATAGAGGCTTATGGTGCACTGATGAGGGGAGCGTTTGGTGACGCTTTTGGCGTTGGACAAACCTTCACGCAGGCAACACCAATAATTTTTACGGCGCTGGCATTTTTGTTTGCTTTCAAGTCTGGTCTTTTCAATATAGGAGCTGAAGGTCAACTCTTAGTCGGAGGATTTGCTGCCGCGCTCGTTGGAATATCTTTTGATGGGTTGCCATCTTTCGTTCATGTACCCATGGCGTTACTAGCAGGGGCTTTAGCTGGTGGGCTGTGGGGGTTTATTCCAGCGATCTTAAAGGCGAAGCTTGGTGCGCATGAGGTAATCACAACCATGATGTTAAGCTATGTCGCATTTTATGTGACCGGATACTTGGTGAATTACCCATACAAGGCACCAGGATGGGTGTCGCAAACCCCTCCGATTGCACCGTCTGCTGAGCTCCCACGGATTCTACAACCCACGCAACTTTCTGCATCAATCTTAATAGCGGTTATCTTGGTTGGACTCACCCATTACACGCTTCAGAAAACCACGTTTGGTTATGAGGTGAGGGCTATAGGATTAAACCCCGCAGCGGCTGAAAGCGGCGGTATAAGTATAACGAGAGGAATGATTCTGGCATTGGTCATCAGCGGGGCCATGGCGGGGTTAGGAGGAGCAGGTGAAGTGATGGGTGTTCACAGACGCTTCATAGAGGGTTTTTCTCCAGGCTACGGTTGGGATGGATTGGCGGTGGCCTTAGTGGGCGGACTGAACCCGGTAGGCGTGCTACTCGCAGCGGTGTTGTTTGGGGCCCTAAGGAGCGGCGGCATGGTGATGACGAGAGTCACTGGTGTGCCCCTCGACATTGTATCTATTCTTCAAGCGTTAGTTATTCTATTCGTAGCAGCGCCCATGCTGATTAGGTATCTTCTAAAGAGAGGTGGGTTCAAATGGTTGAGCTCTTAGACGTAATCACCGTTGGGTTATTTACTGCAGCCCTGAGGATGACGACTCCGATAGCCTTTGCGTCGCTTGGCGGAATTTTTTCAGAGAGGGTAGGTATCATCAACATAGGATTGGAAGGCATGATGTTAATTAGCGCTTTTGCGGGAGTGGCGGCAACCTATTTCAGCGGTAATCCTTGGCTTGGGGTATTAGCAGCTGTACTTGTGGGTGGGTTGCTGGGCCTCTTCCACGCGCTCTTAACTGTAAAGTTTGTTGGGAATCAGATCGTGAGCGGGACAGGTATAAACATCTTCGCTTTGGGTTTCACAGCCTACATGAGCCAAGTACTCTGGGGGTCAAGAGGCGCATCCGAGAGTGTTCAAGGACTTGAAGTAGTATCGATTCCGTTATTGAAGGACATACCAATCATCGGAGATATCATTGGAACCCACACACCTCTCGTTTATTTAATGTTAATTATCACAGTGCTTTCGTACGTCGTTTTGTTCAAGACCCCAATCGGACTGAGGATAAGGGCTGTAGGTGAGCATCCCGCCGCTGCAGACACCGCTGGGATAGACGTTTTCAAAACAAAGTACTTATGCGTCATGGTGAGTGGAATGTTAGCGGGGCTAGGCGGAGCATTTCTATCCCTAGGCCATTTAAGCCTCTTTGCTTGGGGGATGACCGGGGGGCGGGGCTTCATAGCTATGGCAGCAATGATTTTCGGTAATTGGATGCCTTTCGGCGCGTTTGGAGCCAGTTTCTTGTTTGGTTTCGCAGACGCACTGCAGATGAGACTTCAAGCGTTAGGATTACTTCCGCCGCAGATCATCTTAACCATCCCTTACATACTCACAGTAGCCGTCCTAGCTGGCGTAGTTAGAAAGGCTATTCCTCCAAGCAATTATAAGCCCTATGTAAAAGAGTGACCACCTTCAAGTAGTTTTATGGCTTCAAGCGCGATCTCTATCTCTCTTTTAACGACCTCATGAACGATGGATTCCCCACGAGCATATCTTAAGACGGCTTCAATGTCGCCAGCCTTTTCGTCCATTGCGATGATCGCCCCGCTCCTTAGCCCTTTGACTGAGCATTGAACGAACAGCACTGAGCATTCCATTTCAAAGGCTAGTACAATCTTGAACACCTCTACCCAAGGTTTAACTTCATAGAAGGAGTCAGCACTGATGACCATGCCTCGATGGGGCATCGAAAGCCCAGTTTTTCAGACGCCTCGACTAGGGATTTGACCACTTCGAAGGTCGCGCGCGCTCGACGTTTTAACCAGTTTTCCGAAGAAAACCAGCAAGTTTAGCTCTCTTTGTATCATTCTAAATGCTGGTTAACCTACTTTCTCAGCAATGTGTATCAACTTTGTCAAAATTTTGGCAGGTAATTAAGGAAATCCTATTGATTTTGGAGTTTGAAGCGTAATATCGCTGCTATTCCGCCGAAAGATTTTTTTAGCATCTGCCCTTCTTCTGTTTCGTCAGAAATCATTTCTACATCGGTGTTTGCTTGTTCTGCCAGTTGAGCGAAATTCTCTATAAGGTCTTCCGTGTCAGCTATGCTTAGAGACGGAGCTTTGCATTTTGGACACGATTTTCCTATGAGGCTTTGTTCAAAGCCTGTTAGCATCTTACTTTTTAGAGTGTGTCGTTCTTCGTAGCCGCATGCATTGCATTTTACTGTAACTCGCAGTACGTCTAGTCCCTCAGAAAGCAGCAGCGTTCTAACAGATCCTGATTCTAGGGCTTTTCTAACATCTTCTTCGCCATATGTCGCCATTCCAGTGTCATGTCCAATTTCGTAAAGGAACTGCTGCATTACTTCTTTTTCTTCTATGTAACGTATTTTCCGCATTATTTCCGGGGCTTTTTCGACGACCTCCTTAACACCTTGCTCATCCACATAAGCCGTGTCAATTATGTCTATAACCTTGTTTTTCAGCATGTAATTCAAATGGTCGCCTTTCTCAAAATCGTATTTCGTTGGTCCCGGACCGCCGATTATCAGACCCTTCAAGTTTTCAATGGACAAGAATATCTCGTTGGCATGTTTGCCCACCCTTCTGAAATACTCTTGCAACCGCATTTCCCGCAGTCTTTCAAATCTTCTTGCTGATTGTCCTCCAGCACGGGTTTTTCCCGGAACCCCTGATGTTTCCTGTCTCAGTATTTCAAGCCTTCTGCCCCGTAACGTTGCGAACGTGGCTGCTGAAGCGTCTATGAGGAGTATGCCATAAGTTTCCTTCTCTACCAAAAGTTCTTGCAAATGTTCCGTGTGAAATCTTGAGTTGCATCTGTATAAGTAGATGTCTATAGGCTCAGGTGGAACGATGACATAAGTCTCGATTCTTTCGCTTCCAGCCCCGTTCTGCGGGATTGCACCGCAAAAAATTACAAGTCCTTTTTCTGGAACTTGCTTGAAAAGTTTGAGACGCTGCTGAACCTTCACAATGGCATCTTGAACATTTTTTCGTGTGGTTGTTGATTTTATGTTTGAGGCTGTGCCGTATTCTTGTCTAAGCTTGTTCATAGGTTCGCTTATCTGCCTTCCGGGCGGAACATAAAGCGAAATGAGCTCGGTTCCACGCCCCTCTTTGTCGGCTAGCGTGTTCAGTGTCTTTTTCAACCTGAACAGTTCCAACGAAGTTCTTTTTTTGTCGTTCAACCGTTTTCACTTAGGAGTGTTTTAGCCGTAAAGCTACATTGCAAGGGCATTAAATAAGAGTTTAGGAGTAAAGGCATTTCGTAAACGCAGTTCACGTTTTCTGGCAACCGCGAGTCCGGTATAAGCGTTTTCAATCTTGAACAGAAGGGATGATTCGTAGAAACTTTAAGCTTATACTTTAAGGAGCCAGCATAACCTTCGGCATTCTTGTAATAGCCAAACCTGAGCTTCTTGGGATTATAGTAGGCATCTTCCTCATAATAGAGGGTGTTCTGCTGCTCACCGATTACTTAAAGCTTCGAAGACAACGGTAACTCAATTACATAAAAATTCTTTGCATTTCAACTATCCGCTTCCTTTACGAATCTTTAGTTTTAATGCGCTTATTATTAAAGGTACGCCAACAAGAAATGAGACTACTACGACGATAAAATCTTCAATGTAAGAATCGACAGCAGCCCCAACAAACACCGCGTAAAGTTCTTCGAAACTTCCGAAAAATAAACTATGCAAACCACATGGAACAAGCAGAAACACTCTTACAAGCGAGTCTGTGGCTATGCAAACAAAAGAAACGAAAACCAATGCAATGGACAAGCGTTTAACATCGGTTTTAAACAAGTATCCGCTGAGTCTTGCGGCGGGATAAACTAAAAGTAGAGCAAATAAAATATCTAAAATTGTCCAGAAGGGGAGAGCTCGCCCAAATGGATGAATAAAATATGCGGAGAGCATTATTGCATATGCTGCTAAAACTGGTTTCCATTTGGCTTTAGCTAAAAATGCCGCCACCAAAACGCTGATAGGTTCAGCAATTATACCGAACATCCAAAAAACGTCTGGCTTAATCATTCGAGCGATTAAACTGCCAAGGAACGCAGCGAAAAACCCAATTTTCGGACCTAAAATTATTCCTTCAACGGATTCTAGGTAGATTCCCCAGTTTCGCCACAACCCAAACGAAATGAAGTACAGCACGGCATGCAATGCCGCAAATACGGCGGTTAGGCTTGCTTGTAGACTTTTCCGCATTCAACCACAGTTCTTAGTAACGAAAGCTGGACAAAAATTTTACTATATGTTTTTCGGTAGCTCTTGTTTAGGCTCCTAGGAATAACTGCATGAAGAAAATTATTAAGGCTGTGAAGGCGCCTACCATAAGCATTGCTATACCATATATCCAGCCGTTTTCCCTTGCTATTTTCCCGAGGTATATGCCAAGTAGGAAAAGCATGGCCAACGATAACGCTAATGAAACTGTGTATGCATTCCCTATGCACATCCATCCCGCGGACGCAAGAATGAAAGGTATTAGAGAACTAATTCCCGTTAAAGCTGGAGACAATCCATCAATTAGGGCAACGTAAATTTCGATGAAACGTGCTGCTTTATATTGTATTGGATTGACATTGTTATTTGTTGCTTCTTCCATTTCTTTTAAACGGCGTTCCCGTTCAGCCTTTTCAGCCATGTAAGCTCCGAAGAAGCCTGAAAGCCCCATTGCTAGGCAAGCTCCTAAACCAGCTAATATAATTATTTCTGGTTTCGAAACCCCGGCCATCCACGAACCTAAAACTATGCCGAAAACTGTCATGGCTCCGTCAAAGCCGTTCATTACAAAGTATCTTCTAACTATTCCGCTTGCTCTGGTAACTTTAAGGTAGACACTGACCCTTCTGAAGAACTTTCTGAAAAGTTTACTCAACTGTTATCTCTTCACCCTTAAAGGGCGAAATGTTATGGCCCATATTTAGATTCGTGTTTTATTACCGCAATTGTTTAATATAAAGTTTTAGGATTCTAAATCACTTCAAGAAGGATTTATGATGTTGCTTGTTGAAACCTTGGAAAAGCTTTCGAATGCTTGTGGTGTGGCGGGGAGAGAGGAAGAAGTTAGAAACTTGATGACGAAATTCTTGAAACCCCATGTAGATGAAATCAGAGAGGATAAACTTGGGAACGTTATCGGAATAAAAAAAGGAAATAAAAATGCGCCTAAAGTGATGCTTGCTGCCCACATGGACGAAATAGGCTTGCTGGTGAAAACGATTTCAAAGGAAGGCTTTTTACGATTCGCGAAAATAGGCGGAATAGACGACCGCATCCTACTAGCCCAAAAAGTCATGATCTACACAGAAAAAGGACCTTTGCACGGAATAATAGGTTCAAAGCCCCCGCACATACAAAAAGAAGAGGAACGCAAAAAAGTCATCACGTATGACGAGCTCTTCATAGACATTGGAGCGGAAAACCAAGAAGAAGCCAGAAAAATGGGAGTAAGAATCGGAGACCCCGTAGGCTTTGACATAAAATTTGCGAAAGTTGGAAAAAACATAGTAGTTGGCAAGGCCTTTGATGACCGTGTTGGGTGTGCAGTCATGGTTGAGGCAATAAGACGTTTGAAAAAAACAGAATGCACAGTATACGCCGTCGGAACAGTACAAGAAGAAGTCGGCTTAAGAGGGGCAACAACAGCCGCTTTCAGGATATATCCAGACATTGGCATCGCGCTTGACGCGACTGTGGCTGGCGATGTGCCTGAAGTAAAAGAGGTTGCGGCGCCGATAAAGCTGAGGAAGGGACCATCACTGACAATTGCTGATTATGGATTGATTACCCATCCTAAAGTTTTGCGACTGTTAATAGATTCGGCTGAAGAAAATAAAATTCCATACCAGCTTGAAACCGGCTTACCAGGCTCAACAGACGCAGCACGTATATCCTTAACGAGAGAAGGAGTTCCGAGCGGTGTCATATCAACACCAACACGTTACATTCACAGTCCAGCATCTCTACTCAGCTTAAAAGATGCAGAAAACGCTGTAAAACTGACGGTTGCTGCTGTCCAAAAAATTCCAAAGTACTTCTAGCCTTCTTCTTTGAATATAACCTTTTTAAATTCCATTTTTATTTTAATTCATGGCTGAAATTATGACTTTGAGAAAAAACTTCGAGTTCTTGGAGCATACGGCGGATGCTTACATTGCTGCTTACGGAAAAGATTTAGCTGAGGCTTTTGAAAATGCGGCTTTTGCGATGTTTGAAGTTATGACGGAAGTGGAAAAGGTTAGTCCCGAAGTTGAGGATTATGTTGAGGTTGCGGCGGAGGATGAGTGTGCTCTCCTTTACAGCTGGCTTGAGGCTTTGCTTGTAAAATCTGAAATTAACAGAATGTTTTATTCCAAGTTCAAAGTTTTAA
>DAOUTL010000206.1 GCA_030626685.1 Candidatus Bathyarchaeota archaeon
CTAAAATTTTGATCTACTGTAAAATGGGTGGTCTCCTCGGAGGGATTTTATGAAAATCCCGGGCTACTTTAACAAAAGATTTCAGCCTCCGGCTCCCTTCATCAGAATAACGGTTGAATCAGAGAGCAAAAGAATAAAGCGACCCCTCCACTTTCACATCGACACTGGAGCGTCAGTAACGGTTCTGTTAGATAAGGATGCCAGCTATCTCGGGATTAACGTAGGAGAGCTGAAGAGGGCTGAGAGAGACATCGGCGGCTTAGGCGGATTCATCAAAACCTATGTGATTGAAGACGCTGCATTATTCTTTAGGGCTGAGGACGAAGAAGTTTGAATTGGCGTTTTGCCCCTGGTCATGACGGATATGTTTCTTTTCTCTTCCTCTGTCACGTGGGGTTTCATTTGGTTTCGCTCCTTTTAGTCGATGTAGCCTAGGGCTGTTAGTATGGCTTTTACCCCTTTCTTTATCTTCTTTTGTGAAGGGTTCTTGTTCGGCTACGATTTCTCTTAGTACGTATTTGACGTAGCTGGATGCTGAGGTGAATCGGTTCCTTTAATTCGTTCTTGAACTTTTTTGAACAGGGGGTATGGACACGGTTGTAAACTTTTTTGCTCCGGTTTTTTCTTGGATTTTTGGTTCATTTTTTGTACACCTAAATTTTGGAGTGGATAGTTGAGCAATTACATGTAATTATTTATTAAATTAAATTTAAAGGTTGTATATCTTTTGAAGAAAGCTCAGTTGGAATGCGTGAGTTTGTGATAGAACCGAATCGCATATTGGCCGCGGTACGAGTTTTCTATCACGAGAGTGTCTTGAACATTTGGTTACGCGCGCGAAAGTAAGACTATATCTCCATTTTCTTCCTAACTTCTTTGGGTACTGGATTCTCCACGGCTAATCTTCTTTCCTTGCACAACCTTGCCACGTGTTTATCGTTACTTATGATAATCGAAATTCCGTTCACCTCAGCCGAAGCCGCAAGGTTTGCGTCAAACGATCTTACATTATGGTCCTTAGCGATCTCTAGGGCTCTGCGAACAGTTTCGATGGTTACGGGTAGGAACCGTATCCTTCTACTCCTGGACAACCCGTCTAGCTTGTAGCAGGCCTCTTCGGGCTCTACAAGGTAATCCTTCACAAGCGCGTGATAAGCCTCCAGCAACGTAACTGCGGTTAAGGCTGCTTGAATCCTGCCGTGAACAGCGTCTTGCAGTACAGGCCAACAGTACTTGTGTGCATTGTGCCCTTTGAAAAGAGCGTAGGAGAGAATATCAGCGTCAATAAGCCTCATCTTTCCCAAACCTTTTCACGAGAGAACAATAAGCCATGTCTACTTGGATCACCACTCTTACACGGCTCGCTTAAGATTGTCACCGCAGGGTCTTCTTCCTCCACCAATGGAAGCAGGTTAATCGCTCCCTCATGAGCTATCAACTCCAGCTCACCCCCCTTCAGCAGCCCATAACGCTCCCTAAGCTGTTTAGGTATTACCACCCGTCCTTGACGGTCCATCCTAACCTTCAATGCCATCACCACATACCATTCCCACAACACCACATAAAAACTTTTCGACCCTTTCTCCAGCCAAGTCACACAGACACAAACGTAGGCTATTTCTTTCGTGCGCACAAGTTTAATCGCGGTTTTTCTCCCTCGCCCCCCCAAAAAAAAGTTATTTACAAGTTTATATAACATGTTTTGGTGATGGTGGAGGGCAACTTGAAGGTTCAAA
>DAOUTL010000128.1 GCA_030626685.1 Candidatus Bathyarchaeota archaeon
AGAATTTTAAGGTCCCATTCCCTAATTTGAGAGCGAAGTTTCTCCTCATCGAATGGAATAAACTCGTATGATTCCCTATTAGTTTCATTAAGCAATTTAACAAGACTTGACATGTCTTTATCGGTAAAACTTCGAATTTGAACAGTCATGTTTCGCCTTTAATACAAAGCCTAAAAATGATAATAAATGTTTGGATTCAAACCTGAAGTTAAACCAAGAAAAGTAGCCCTTTTCATATTGTTAAAGCTGGGGGAAATCAAAATATCTTCGGCTTCCATACAGCTCAATCAACACATGAAAATTTTATTTTTTGTTTTTCATTTTTTGAAATAATTGTGGTGTATTGGGCTAAAAGCCTAAAAGTTCAAACAATAAAAAAGGAAGCTTATTTACTGTTTGTACATGTTGCATCCTTCGATTATGAATGTGAAGCCCTGAACGTCTTCTGACACTTTGAACGTTAAGTCTATTGTTTCTAGGAGCAGTATTTGCACTTTAACGTCGTCGCTTGCTTTTATTTCTTCCAGAATGTCTCCGAGGCTGCTGTGTTCGGCGCTTAACAGGGGACACGGTTTCTGTTTTCCATCTTCATTGATTGCGTATAGCCTAACTTGGTCTATCTCTGACTCTGAGAAGTTTAAGCCTTCCCAGCCTTCTTGCAGGCGTATCTTGGCTTTGCCGTTTTCAACCGCTAAGTCTTCTGTAGCTATAGAGACCTCTCTAACAACGTCTTCACCTGAAGGATTATGTATGTCTATGACGCCATAGTCCACATAGCCTGTGCCGTTCCAGACGAACAGCGTTGGACACGTATCATCTCCTCCAGAAGTGCTCCCTGGCTCTACGAAGTAAGCGAATAATGAGTGATCTGCATCCATTGTGACGTTATACGGGTTCTCTCTTGGATATATGTTATACATTGAGTAATACCAAGGCCAGTTGTCTGGAACCCAGTGATCAAACTCGTAACCTGAAACCCTTACGATGGCGTAGACGGATACAACTGTTCCTTCCACGTAAATGTGTTCTCCAGGTGAAGGACTTGTGGTTCCTCCATAGTTGTGGGTTAATGTTAGTCTGTAATCCCTATATACTCTTCCGTTCACGTAGGTTGGGTAGCCGTTTCCATCGTCGTCAAACCAAGGAGTCTCACAATAAGCGTAGCAGTCGTTCTTTTTTGCGTAGTTGTAAATCTCTCTCCAAGTTAGTACACCGTTGTTGTTTGCATCTGCGTTAACTGGGTCTCCATGCTCTATTCTATTGTCCGCGTCCAAATTGTACCAGCTTGCATTATACCCATGCAAGGCGTCTATGAGATTTCCTGAGAACTCATCAAAGACTTCGTCTTCCTCCACTGGTCGGTGCCATGCGCGATTTGTTTCGCCAGTAGAAGTGATTATTACTCGATTTGGAGCACTCAAATCGTCTATGAAGCCTCCAGAATAACAAGCGTCGAAGATTAAGATTAGCTGATTACATGTTACGCTTTCAAGGTCTCGCTTAAGCACATCGTCCCAATAGTATTGGACGGGAAAGTTTTCGTAATAGCTTGAAAACTCTATCGCTTCATCCACTCCAAACCAGCTATTGAGCTTTCTATCTTCGTCAACATCCTCTCCGTATACGGCTTCACTTATCTCATATTCTTCGTCTTCGTCTGCATCTATCCGTCCACCTTTTAGGAGATTCTCTTCAAGATTGTATCCTACTCCGTGACTCGCAACGTAGATGAGGACATTTTCATCTGAGGTGGAGTTAAGCCATTCTGTGATGGTCCGTCTGACGTGATATACAGTGCAAATTTCGTCTACTGTATCCTCTGGAACCATATTGCGGAACCTTGAGGCTTGAAAAGCTACGTATAGAAATCTTATGCGGTCCCTTGGAACGTTGTAATCCTCAGTCAATACATGGAACATGTAGTAAACATTACGCAAGTTTTCTTCAACTTGATCCCAGTCGTTGAGCTGAATATTCTAGAATCTATCTGAGCCAGCTATCAATATAGCCCAATCGATTTTAGGCTTGCTTGTAGGCAGTGCAGCAACGTTTCTCACAGCGAAAACTGAAAGTAGAACCACGAGAATTATACTCACCGCGAATAGTTTTCTCATGGTTCCACCATCCAATCAACAGACAGCTCAGAAACCATCGATCGAAAATCTATCAAGTCAATGTCAACGTCAGCATCCCAGAAAAACATTCCCATCAGTATAGGAGGCTTAGCGTTGTCTATCTTCTCTAAGGGAATGTGAGCAGTGTAAGTGTAGCCATTCTCGTCGAAGACACATTCAGAGTCGTTCCTTAACTCGTATCCAGGTACAGCCTCGGGGCATGGGTACGCAATACCTCTTAAGATTTTATAATAGATAGTTCCATTTGGAATGTCGAATACCACTAACTTGTCTGCTGCTGGTCCAGGATAATATTTTCCTTTTTCTCCATCATAGTTGGTGTCAAGCCATATGGCGAACGAGTCTTTTTCGTTGTAATCATCATCGTTTATCTTCACTGTCACGTAAAATGTATCCGCTGTCCATCTTAAAGTGACGTTCATCCAAGCCGTGGGCTTCTTAACATTCTGCGAATAGTATCCACCATAGCCTGGAAATGCAAAGCTGTAGGAATAAACTTTTGACGTGTTAAGACCGCCAGCGTATAGTGCTACTAATAAGGTAACTGCTATGATTGAAACGTAGGTAGCAGCAAACTTCGGTATAGCTTTCTTCATTGCCATCCCTCTAATTCTGTTGCAACCCAGTCTGGACGCATTGGGTATGGAAAAGTATAGGCAAAAGACTCGTAGAAAATGAGCACTACGTCTGCTTTCACTTCAGCTAGTTCGTTTGCGGGAATTGAAACGTTATACAGCCATCCGAAGCCCTCTATGAGTACAGCTGTATGGTAAGGACTTTCTGTCACACAGTGACAGCCAACCAAATATCCATCCTCACGTAGCCATGGTGTATGACCGTAAGTCCAGTTAGAGCAATGAAATAAGTAGGGCTTATCTGCGTACGACCCATAGTCTATTACTCCGTTTCCGTTTCTGTCAAACACAAGTCCCAACCAGCCAGCAATATCCATTGGTTTATTGTCGTTTATCTTCGCTATGATGTTGAGGCTTTCGTTCTTCCATTTAAATGAAATCTCTATTCTCAGAGTGCCAGGAACAATTTTCTGCTCTTCACGTGTCCACGCAAATACGAAGGCGTCTGACGTGCCAAGGCTGCTAACGTAAAGCGATGCAACCAAAGCAGCGGCTATTATTGAAACGTAGATGGTGCCAAACTTGTTCACTTTTCGTTCCTCCTTTTCATATATGTTCTGCCCTTCACTCTGGGCTAGGACGAGAACACGCCTCCAACATAATTTTGTGTTGGCTTAAACATTTAACTCTTTTGATAAACAATTCTGAGAATACTTCTGATAACTAAAAGTAAAGCCTTCTTCATTTCCATCCCCATGCTTCCGCTATAACCCAGTCGGAGGGTATAAAAGGAAAGGCATAGGTGTTACTCGAGTAAACGATGCATATAACGTTTGCTTTGACTTTGGCAGTTCCCTTATGGGAATCGATACGTTGTATAGCCATCCGACGTCTTCTATGAACACACACTGGCAAACTTTAGTTCATTACTGCTTTCGATAGAGACTTAAGCGTTGTTAACGGTGTTCTGGTAACAAATATTGATGTTTTCAGCAGGCGCAGTGTCCATAAGGCGTCATATGCGCCTTTCAAAAGCTTGCAGCTTAGCTGCATCCCCAACAGTTTCACAGTGGTGACTGAAGTCTTAGTTGCTTTCTTTTGTGTTTCTCTTATTGCTGTTCGTAATTTCGTTTCTTGTGTTCTCAAAAAGTGTAGGATGTTTTTTGTCCGCATTTTTGTCGCCAATAACATCTAGCGTATTAAGTTATAAGATAGTTATTTCCGAAAAGAAATATTGTAGAGTTCGACACTTGACAGCCTTTGCTATCTGCGAAAAGAGAACAATGGGTTAATGGTTTTGGCTTTAGCTTAACATTCCTTTCAGTTTAGGAACTATGC
>DAOUTL010000061.1 GCA_030626685.1 Candidatus Bathyarchaeota archaeon
GAAGAAGGCATGGACAACTGGTACAAATACATACCAGACCTAAAAGACACCTTTCCACCATTCTGGCAATTCCTCCAAAAACTAACTGAAATGGACTGCACATGCAGAACAGGCGGCGGACCACCAGACTGCAAAATCCGCCAATGCGCTAGGCAAAAAGGCATAGACGTCTGCACACAATGCAAAGAACATCCATGCGAGCTTATCCAAGCCCTAGCAGAACTTTACCCAACGCTAATACAAGACGGAAAACGTCTACAAAAAATCGGCTTAGAAAAATGGGTTAAAGAGCAAGAGGAAAGAGCCAAACGCGGCGTAGTATACTCAGACATACGCTATCCACGAAAGACTTAAGCTTCTAAACTTAAGACAAAATGTGGAGATGTTTATTCCGCTAGTATACTCCACAAATTCTTAGTAATGGTGGCTTCTGTTTGCTACAGATAACCTTTTGCAATTGTCATGGTTTATTCGTCCATAGTGTCGCAGTAGATTCAAAGCAAAAAGAGTGCAATAAACATCTCCATATTTGCTACTCCATGCTCCATCTGGTCTCTGCAAAAGCGTTAGCCGGTTCAAAGAAGCTCTGACGAGCGTTTCTGATGCTGGTAAATTGCCCAGTTTACACATGTTTAGTATCCAACCCAGATGAAAAGCGTCGTACTGATCTAACCGTTTCATTATATAAACGTGACACGTGGAAAATGCCTCTGAGCTTGTTCCTCTGGTGTTTGCGAAGAACGCTATGCCAGCCCAATATGGATACCAAGTTACACGGAACTTCTTGTGTTTATCCCAGTAATTTGACAGGTAATCGCTGGCCTTTTTTATGTCGAGATGATGTTCGAAGCCAGAAGCCATCAAGAAAACAGTCGCTGAGATTGTGAACCAAAGTCTATTGTCCATAACATCCGGATTCAACCAAGCCTGCGGAGATTTCTCCAGCTTTTCTTTAAGTTCATACCATGAACCATCAGGATTTTGGTGTTTTAAAAGAAACGCTGCTGTTCGCTTAACAATCGTTGTGTTTGTCAACTCCAGTTCCAACAAAACTCGTAGCCAGAGGGTGCTCGCTCCTATAGACAAAGTTTTTGTAGGGTCATCCTCGTAATACCATCCACCATTCGGAAACTGATACTTAGACAAAGTCTTCGGCGCTTCCGAAAGACTCATCTCACCGAGAAAATGTTTAAGTCGAAGAATATCGACTTCTCCACCGTACTGCTTGACATATTCTACTGCCCTTTTTGCATCAATCTTCTTCACTGCTTTTGATGTCATTTGTCATTCACATCATTATTTACGAAAATGATAGTAAAGCAAAATAGTTCGCTGTAAAACTTAGCAATACAAGTCGCCAACTACATCACTAATGCTCTTTGCTCTTTATGTTCGAGCATTCTCTCTTCCTTCTCGCAATTTCCTCAAACATTCTTCTTCTTAGTTCATCATATCCAGGCTTTGAGTAGAATTCTTTCATCTTAACGCATCTCTCAAACTGATTGCATTCTCCACAAAATAGTATCTCTTTCTCTTCACAACACGTTTTGATCGGACAATCCATGCCCTCTGGGTAATCCTCAGGTAGCCAGCAACAACGATACTTGGTTTCAGGGTTCACCAATCCGCTTTCATCTCCTACTAGGAAACGCTTGTATGTGTCACAATTGCTGCAGTCAGCTCCGCAAAAACGGACAAGTCGTTTAGGTATTAGCTTTTTTCGCATACGCAGGGGCTCTCCATCGTTAGTTGATACTTGTAGGAAAGAAGATTCCACAGCACTTATCACTTTCTAATAGTGTGGAGCAAGTCGTAGCAGGACTCAAGATTCTTTTCTAGGCTTTGAATACGTCACCGGAGACTACATGGACGGCGGCAAGATCTTCCGGAAGAGGAAGTGAAATTTGCATCCTACAGGAAAAACTTTAACACATAAGCCTTAGGTCATAAAAGTGGCGATATCCCCCGCAAACCCCTTTTTTCTAATTAGTCTATTTCTTAAGCCTGTTATCATGAACCGCCTATTTTGTATTTTGAATACGGTTTTTATAATCCGCCGAAGAACCGCTTTAGAAGCTATTTCGGAACCAACTCTTGCTTGATCATGTTCCACTCTTCGTCCATGACTGCTAATGTAACCTCGCTTTTGTCTATCACTTTATGCACTGTATGTGGTGTTATCACTTGAAGAAGGTTTTCTCCTGTCCTGTCGCCGTAGCCTGCGTGTCTGCTGTGGAAGGTGAAAACAAACTCCCATTTGTAAGGGATGTTAGGGTATAGTGTCTCAAGAGGCTTTGATGACGTAAGCTCAAGAGTCTCTTCTATGCCGTCGAATTTGAAGGTAGGGCTGTTTCTCACAAACTCACGAGCTATCTCTAGGTTTTTCGCTTCATCCAAGAAGAAAACCTTGTCGATAGTGATCCCGTACTGTGCTAACGTTAAGACCGCGCTGCTAACCACTATCACAGCTATTGCTATGGCAGTAAAAACAACATATCTCCTTCTCATTTTAGGTTGCCACCACCTTACCAATTAGACACATGGTAATATAATTCTATGGATTAGAACAGGGTGTTCGTATCTATGAACAACTAGCGACGAAAGAATGTTTTTGCCATTTCTTAAACGCCTCAGCTAATAGTGTGGAGCAGGAAGTAGGAAGTGTCTCTTTCGGAATTTAAGCAGTTCTTGGCATGGCATTTCGTCGCACTCGTAACAGGACTTAAGGTTCTTTCCTATACAACATTTCCTTACTGGGCAATCGGACCAGCCGCCACCAGCTTTGCATCCGACGCATGTTCCAAACATGGTCTCCAAATCATCCAAGACTTTCAAGAATTGTGGAAAACCTTCTATTCCTCCGAAAAGCTGTACTACTCTGGCAAGCTCATAGGCATCCACAAGTTCCCTCAATCGTGAGACAGCTGTTCTTATCTCTCCTGTGTGTATGGCACAAGCGCTACAGTACATTCCACAGTAACCTGCAAGTTTCTTTTCCTCTAACATTTCTTATTCCTCTATCGCAACCTCTTGTTGTATCTTTTATTTATTAGTTAAACCGCCATATGACGAAAGAATTGGCATCAAGAATTAACTCTTTCACGTTTTGATTTTAATGGGAGATCTTGCATAGGAAATTGAGTGGTTGTTTAAGTTTTAAAAAGAGCGGGACGCCGAAACATTAATGGCATGTTGTTCTTTCTTTGAAAGCCTTATGCAGTAATGCTTTGAAATTTGGATAAACAGGTAATTTATCAATCTCTTCTTGAGAAAACCAGCCTATGTTTTTCGATTCTTTTTCATCAAATCTTAGATCATTGCCTTCATTAACTTCGCATAGGTATACCATATCTATGTGATAGTGTCTATCATTTGGAATATCTATCAACTCACAAAGTATGACATATGGTGTATGAAGCACTACCACAGAATCAGTGCCTAACCCCAAATCCCTTTCATCTACAATGGAAACATCAAGTCCTGTTTCTTCTTTAACCTCTCTATACAAAGTCTCTTCAGGTGTTTCATCTTGTTCTATGTGTCCTCCAGGATACAGCCAGACACCAAGTTTTTTATGCTCAACTAAAAGTACTTTGTCGCCCTTGAAGATCAGAGCAGATGCCGTAAATTGCCTTTTTCCACTCATTCTAATTCCTCCTTGAGTAAAATGGATCATTTCTATAGATGTTACACGTGTCGGTGCACTGTTTCCTGTTCTCGCATCCTTCTTACCAGGTCTTTTTATTGAATAAGAACTACCTTGATAGGCTTCTTGGTTGGGTTTGCTGCTGTTTGAATTGCTTCCTCAAACTCTACTAACCGGAATTTGTGAGTTATTAAACTTTTTACGTCAACAATGTTTTTTGATATGAAATCTAACGCAGTGGGATAGTCGAGTGGTGTTGGGAGGCTACTGAAGAAGAAGGCTTCCTCTGCTTGACCGAGGTTTAAATAGCCTCTGGATTCACCTATCAGGGCTACTCTTCCAGCGCTTCGAACGAGGAAAGGTGTTTGTTCAACTGTTTCTTTTCTGCCTGCAGCCTCAACAACTATGTCTGAACCGCCTTCGGTAACTTTTTTGACCCTTTTTACAGGATCCTCCTCCTTTGCGTTGATGCATAGTTCTGCTCCATACCGTTCGGAAAGCTTAAGCTTGTAATCCTCAAGATCTATGGCGATGACACGGCAGCCTTGAAGTTTTGCTACTTGCGTCATCAGTAAGCCTATGGGTCCTTGACCAATGATTGTCACCCATCTCCCAAGCCTTGGTTGAAGCATATCAAAAGTGTGAATTGCTAGGGCAACAGGCTCTAATATGGCTGCTTCCTCGTTGCTCACGTTATCTGGAATTGAAAGCAGGTTTCTTTCAGGAAGGGCTGTATATTCTGCAAAGAAGCCGTTGGCGTTGAAACTTGCTATTTTCCTTTTTTCGCATAAGTGCGGTTTTCCGTGTAGGCAATATTTGCATGAGCCGCAGAAGATTGTTGGAATCAAAGCCACTCTTTCGCCTGTGTCGACTCTCTGGCCGCAAGCGTCGTGACCCATGATTTGTCCTACTTTTATGTTCGTCCATTCGCCCCTGTAGAAATGTAGGTCTGTTCCGCAGATGCTGCCAGCTACAAACCTAACTAGTACTTCATCTTTGACTGGTCTAGGATCGCCCACGTCTTCAACTTTGATGTTTCCAGGACCCCGATACACGACTGCTCTCAACGTTATCGCCTGCTTCTACTTTCCTAATCTCGCAGCTTAATTCCGCACCAGTGGCAATTCTTGAAATTCTCAGAGACGACGATTGGATTATCACATTTTGGACAGCGCCATTTTTTGTCTTGTTTTAATAGCCACTCATCGACCTTTCCTTCTCGGATCATCTGGAGATTTCTCCTTAAATCCGCGCCTAATTCAGAATAAGCTTTCGCGAGTTCATCAAATTTTTGACAAGTATCATACTCAGCACATTCATAACAGAACGTTAGTTTTTTTGCATTCAAACATTTTAAAATCTCACAATTCTTTCCCCAATCCTCTTCGTGAGACCATCCATTAACATCTATTGCCCGACAGCCTTCGCATTTAACTTCTTCAGGAGAACAATTATACTTTTTTGCTATTTCTTCTCGAAATTCTTTTGAATCTTTATATGCTCGATAAATCGAGCAGAATCCACAGTAAAGACCGCATCTGCCTACAAGATTCTTGTTCACCACAATTTCAACCTTCCTCTATTTCTTTATTGCTTTGGATACGGAGAGAACTGATCTGCTACTACCCACCACTTTCCGTTTTCGTTTACTAGCACAAACATGTCTCGCCCAGCGCTTTTTATAGCGTGACCTTCCCTGGCATAGACCATATCATAATAATAGGTTACCACGGCAAACTCGCCATCACCATAAACTTGCACTTTTGGATTGTGTACTTTCCAGTAATGTATTTTTGTTGACTCTACGAATCTTTTCCAAGAAGCAATGCAAGCTTCTCTTCCTTCAAGTCGGTCACGGTCGAAGGGAGTTATTGCTACCATATCCTTGTGAAAGTATTTTTCAAGTTCCTCCACATCCACGTATTCTGCCCAAACACGGTTCAACGCTTGAATAGTTTTCCAAACTTCCTCTTTTATTTTAGACTGCTCCATAGTTTCCACATCCTCAAACAGCGTCATAAGGAGGATTTGTTTCCCTTCTATTTATTGATTAACACGTCATTTGCCGGCAGAATATCTTAAATTTCGTCTAAGATATGATGGTTAACATGTGCACAGAAAAAGCCAAATTTACGAATATTTTTTGACAATATTCGAATTGTAGCCTAAGAGGGATTCTAGATCTCGCCAAGTACACTTTTCTGGGAAAGCGAAAAATTAAACGAATGTTTAAACTTAGCTCCGTTCACTCAGAACCCCTACGTTTTCTTGTTGAAGCCTAATTCTTTGGCTGTTTTCACTGTTTCTTCGTCGACGTAGATACCTGCTGTTATTTCTTTCCCATAACACTCATAACTTCTCGAGGAAATATGTGGAATCAACTGTATCTAGCTTCTTTCTTAGAGTGGATTCTCAACATAGACGTTCATATCTAACCTACAATTTCTTAACAAAACAGCCCTGCCCTAACCTATGCAAAATGCTAAGTCATAGTAAGCTGATTTACGTTTATATCATTTTTTGTTACGTATCAATCCTCGAAACAACTGATTTATTAAGATATGCGATGAAATTAGCTTCGAAGGGACATAAATGTTTAGACGAAATAAAAAGAAGTCTAAAAAACCTAATCTACTGGAAATGTCTGAGGCTGAAAGGGTTCAATTAATTAAAGACGTTAAGAAAAAACTTCAGCAAAAAAATATAGAAGCAAAACTGTGGCACTTGTTACTTGAAGCTGAAAGTATAACAGTTAACGGAAACATAGTCTGGGGAGAAAATCAGCAATTAAGCGGATTTTACCTTAGAATATAAAGTGAACCTCATTCTCACTCATTTCGCAAATTTCAGCCAGCGATTATAGTAAACAAAAAGAAGGGATTATTTGAGAACGATTAGTTGAGCCTTATCGTAAATTCCTTTAATCCGTAAAAGCCTTTTCTCACTTACAGTTTAGAAGGCAAATCCTCATAAAACTAATAATCATCTACGGGGCCATTTTAGAACTCATAATCAACTGTGGAAACCTCAAGAAACCTCTAACGAAACGCCTTAAACTTGTAATTTGACTATTGTAAGTTTTAGCTACCTTATCAACATAGCTAATTACGCAAAATTGAACAGTCAAACAGTTTAATTCCAGCACTGCTAGAGAAAAGAAGAATTTAAACAAAAGTTCTCAGCCTAGCCCGTCCGACTTTTACACACAATTGGCGCCTCTAGGCAAATAAAAATTAATTAAAGAAACGATATTACATAATGAGGTTTAATTGTTGACTGAAACTATGCCTATTAATGAAGAGATAGTTGAAAGGAAGACGATTGTTTACAAAACTCTTGTTGATCCTACGGTGGTAAAGGTTGCTGGGGAGAAGCTGAAGAACAAATTATTTGTGAAATTTGGATTTCTGAAGCCTAAACCCGAAGAAATACAATTTGTTTCCATTGACAAATATTATGAGCCGTACATCGTAATCAGCGGAAAGTATACCATTGATTATTACCGCAAAGGCGCCTACACAATTAATGTTGACGAGAAAGTGCGAGAAGTCATTCTTTTAAATCAGAAATTTAAGCCTGAACAAACGAAGGATGCGTCTGCGAAGGGCTATAAGCTAATTAAACTTGAGGGTGAAGAAAACTTGCTGTATGAGGATAAGGCTTCTCTTGTCCTAGACAAGTCTAGTCGTGAGGTCCCACTCGAACAGCTACCATCTGCTCCTTCCGAGGAACATCCCGAAAAAATGTTAGCCGAACTCGGCGAAAAAGCAAAAGAACTTGAAATCGCTCCAGACGCGGATGTAGACGTCATCAAATCCAAAATAGTTAAACGACCAAAAGA
>DAOUTL010000193.1 GCA_030626685.1 Candidatus Bathyarchaeota archaeon
CGATATTTTCCATGTCTAAAACGTCTATTGAACCGTACTCAAACTTAGCCTCCAAAACCTCTTTGACAGAATTGACCTTTAGCTGAACCTTGGCAATTTCCAGCGCTTTCATCATAACGTCGGCGTCTCCTATCACGATAGGACGACAAATTTCGTAAATCCCCCTCTGGGAAAGGGCTTTAACGATAACCTCAGGTCCGACTCCAGCAGCATCTCCCATAGTAATTCCTATTATAGGTTTCACGTACGAAGTCATCTTGATCACACGCGGATTACAGTCTTATTTATAGTCTCCTTAAAAGTCTTGCGCGGCAGATGCAAAATGGTACAAAATTGACGCATACGTATGTCGCGACGATTTTTCGAGTTTTTCTAGGCTTTCCGTCTCGATGTTTACAATACGCACGAAGCAAACGCCTGTAATCTAGCATAGTTTCAACATTGCTTAACACTACCAATTTTAAGATGCGCGCTAGGCTGTTTAGAAATTGTCGTTGATTTTGTGGTTGTTGTCTTTTTTTGAGTTTCTCTGCTTATTTTTCTCTGTTTGATGGTTGTTTCTGTTGGAATACAGCGTTCTGAGCTGTCTTTTGTCTTTTTCTTGGTTTTTTCTTTGAGGGTTAACACTATCTTGAACGTTTCTTTGACGTCTCTTCTAGGCTTCATTGAGTTGTGTAGTGTTTTATGCTTCTTATGAGGTGGGGTCTACGTTGTCTAACCGCTGCGAGGGCTACTGTGAGCATGGCTGAGAAGCTTAGACACGCGTGTATGAAAGCCTGTTCTAAGCCCCTAACCCTCAGGTGGTCCAGGAGAAGCCACTCTTTGGCTCTGCCGAACACCCTTTCAATGCTTACACGCTTTCTGAAGAGGTTGACCAGACGCTTAACTCCGTGGACGACGAAGTCGCGTCCAACCCTTAAGCCATTCTTAATCCTTGAGCTTTTCCTGTAGGGTATGACCGGTTCAGCGCCAAATTCCCTTACCGTTTCCCTAACCTTTGCCGAGTCGTATTGAGTGTCAGCCAAAACAGTTTTGGCGCATACGCCTTGATCCCACAGTTTCTTTAGTAACGGCTTGATGAAACGTTTCTCATTCATGTTGCAAGGCGCGACCATGAAAGCCAGAGGCAGTTCAGAGCTTGCGCAGCATGCCGTGTGCACCTTATAGCCGAGTGTGAAGCCTCTTCTTCCCCTTCCAACGCGAGCCTCACGGTCGCTTTTCCCTGATTTGTTGTCGAGGTTTCTCTGGCTGTAGGCTTTGATGGCTGTGCTATCCAAGGCGACGACTTCGCCTTTGACTGCTTCACCCTTCAATAACTGCTTCAGCAGCATAGAGAAAACCTTCTCGTACCCGTCTCTGCCAAGTCTATGTCTGAAATGTGTGAATAATCCGTGACTGGGCGTCTTCTGTTTGAAGTCGCATGCTTTAGCCATCTTTCTGTTTCTTTTAAGCAGTAATGCGAGCCGTCGGTCGCTTGGAACGCGGAGCAGATGCTTCAGCACCTGAGCCTTCAACATGGAAACAGGATCATAAGGCTTCCTGCCAGCTCCAGCCTCATGATAAAGAGACGTCAAGAATCCACGAATAGAACCTAAGTTCAGTGAACAAAGCACTTGTTTAATGCCCAAAGCTTCTTCCTAACATAAGATAGCCCAAGCAACAAATTAATTTCTAAACAGCCTAGCGCGCATCTAATACTTTCTCTAATCAATGATCTTATATACCAACTGCTATGATATTTTGAAGCGTTCAGTAGGAGAGAGAGCTTATGAGTGGCGTGGTGGAGAAGGGATTGAAAAGAATCGGGATAACCGTCTCTAAGCCCGTCTTAGCCGTAATCTGCATCGTCTTCGGAGTGTTGGTCATAGTTTTTCCGGATCTGCTCGAGTGGATAGTTGGACTGTTCCTGATAATCCAAGGAGTACTGCTGCTAACGGACTACCTCGAACTGAGAGGCAAATAACCCGACGCAAACACTAAAACCCCTATTCTTTTTTTTTCATTTGGTGCGCGGGCGAACGGTTTTGGGCTGGGATCCTATCGTTTTTTCTTCAGATTCTGAATTGTAATTCTGTTACAATTTTTTAGATGAAAAATCTTATATTGTATTCTAGACAATTGTAACCGAAAAATGTTGTTTTTTGGTGTTTGCTTTGC
>DAOUTL010000010.1 GCA_030626685.1 Candidatus Bathyarchaeota archaeon
ATAGAGCTGAAGTGTCGTTTATCTATTGTGTCGAACTGTTGCCATGTAGCATCAACCGGTATCCATCCATAGTTTTCTAAGTAGTATTCAGCCCACATATGTCCATTTTCCAAAGTTTCACTAGCAGAACGAAAGGCAAAGCCTGCTTGAATCCTTGCCGGAATTCCAGCAGCCCGACACAAAGCAACAAAAAGGTAAGAATACTCGGAACAGTCGCCAACTTCATTCTCTAAAGCCCATAAGGCTCCTCTTTCTTCATCTTGAACAACAAATTGCATATGTGTGATTATGAAATTGTATATCTTGAAAACCTTTCCATGTACATCGTTCTCGCCGTTAGTGATGTTCTGCGCTTTCCAAATTATTTTAGAATTACTGGATTGGATTAGTTCTTCTGATTGTGTATATTTTCTATATAAATCCGAACTTCTATTATAGTCCGCTGTTAAGCTTGAATTGATTAGATAGTGAACGCTGAAAGAAAACACGTAATAGTTTACTTCCACAACAAAAGCTTGTTTTCCATCAATTATTATGTCGTTCCAACAAGCATATGTGTTTCCAGAGTCATCGCTTGAAATTGTTGGTTGACCTATTGATGAACTGATATTATACCGTATGTAATGGCGTGCAGTTTCATTTCTGATTATGGGAACAAAAAGTTTTCCGCCTATCACTTTATGAGATGTAGGATTATGGATTCGAACTGTGTGCTTAAGGCTTCCAACAAATACGTCGTCCACTTCATATTTGCGAAGGCTTGAATTCTCACTTTGCGTGGCTGCTAAAAAAGATGGAAAAATAAAGGGATAGAGAAGAGAAACACTAACTAGATACAAAAGGGCTATGTCATGTCTACGTTTAAGGTTCATAGACATCCTACTTTCAGACTATCAACAATCTGGAAGCAATATAAAGATATTTAAATTCCGTGTTGCGACAGTTTTATCAGTAAAAGTTTAATTCTATATTCTGGTGTTTGTGAGAAATGTCTGAAAGTTATCGTGATGAGCCTTCTGAAATCAGTAAACTCAGAGTTGAAGTGATTGAAACTGCAAGGAACATGAAGAAGGAGGGATTAGTGAAAGCTTCCTGGGGAAACGTCAGCGCTCATGTTCCACAATCCAACATTGTAGTTATCACGCCAAGCGGCTTGGAATACGACAGGTTGAAACCGGAAGACATGGTTGTCATCGACTTAGAAGGTAAGGTTCTGGAAGGACACTATAAACCTTCGATTGAAACTCCAATGCACACGACAATATACAGATACAGACCTGATGTCCATGCAATTGTACACACACACTCCCCATTTGCAACAGCCTTCGCAGTTGCAAACCGGGAACTTCCACCATTTTTGGCAGATCAGGCAGCTGTGATCGGAGGCACTGTTGAAGTGGTTGAGTATGCAACACCAGGAACCGTTGAATTAGCCGAGAAGGTTGCAAGTTTTCTTAGCGAAAAAACTGCCGTGTTACTTCAGAATCACGGGGTTGTAGCGGTTGGTCTGACCCTTAAAGAAGCTTTCAATGTGGCGTGTACGGTTGAGGAAGCTGCCTTCGTCCATTTCATTGCTTCCGTTATAGGGAAGCCTGTTAGACTTCCGGAGAAGGAAGTTTTGGAGCTTTATAAGTTTTATAAGGTGAGGTACGGACAGACGTAAAATAGCGGTGAGTGATGTTTATAGCGGGTCCTGAAGGTTACATTTTAAGAATTGCAACCGATAAGTGGGTTGACCAAGTTTTTGATTCAGTTATTTACCATTCTAGGGTCCGCGGAAATGGCGTGTAGGATAAACAATCATATTTGTACACAGAGCCAATGGTGGCGAGGGTGTTGTTGGCTACGGCGTAATAGAAAATGTCTACAAAGGAGATGAGCTCTCTGAAGAGGAGAAAAGTGAATGTAAAAAATGGGGATGGAAAAAAGCCATAGAACTCAAATACGTCATAAGATTTGAAAAACCGTTTTCCATTAAGGCAACATTTCTGAAAGATTTAAAACTTTGCAGGAAATATCTCCATGGTTTGCCACTTATAAGCTAAGCTGAAGGCTTGCAGTCTTAAGCGCTTGGATGAATGGTTTCCAATCAAAGTCTTAAGAATATTACGCTTAGAATCGTTGCGATAAAATAATCCTATGGAAAGGGAGAACTATCAGCTTCTATTCAAATAATTCTGAAAAAATCTGCAGCATCATTAATCAGATAAAAAAGTCCGTTATAGAGTGGCCATTGTACCGTATACAAAAAAGTTATATTAATACCGTTAAAAGGTTTAGGTTATTGCGAGGAAAAATCGGGCATGGTTAAGTATATTTTCGTCACGGGCGGTGTGTTAAGTTCAGTCGGCAAAGGTATTGTAACTTCTTCGATAGGTAAGATGCTTCAGGTAAGATGCTTCAAGGTTACAGTTGTAAAAATTGACCCTTATGTGAATGTTGACGCTGGAACGATGAATCCCTACATGCACGGTGAAGTTTACGTAACTGATGATGGGGGCGAGACGGACCTAGACTTGGGATGGTATGAACGTTTTCTTGATTTGAACTTGAAAAAGGAGAATAACGTTACTACGGGTCTGGTGTACAAGGCGGTTATTGAGAAGGAGCGACGAGGTGACTTTCTAGGGAGATGTGTACAGATCGTGCCGCATGTAACCAACGAGATTAAAAACCGTATACGCACCGTTGCAAGGCTTTCTGATGTTGATGTGGTTTTAACCGAAGTAGGCGGTACCGTGGGTGACATTGAGGGCTTACCCTTTTTGGAGGCTATCCGTCAGATGCGTTTGGAAGAGGGTTACGAAAACACTTTGTATGTGCATGTTGCCTTAGTCCCTATTTTAGACGTTACAAAAGAAATGAAAACGAAACCTCTCCAACACAGCGTTAACGAGTTGAGACGCATCGGCATCCAGCCGGACATCATTGTTGCAAGATGTACGAAAATGATAGATTCCGAGGCTCTAAGGAAAATAGCTTTGTTTGGCACAATACCTGAAACCGCTGTTTTCTGCTCCTACAATGTTGAATCAATTTATCAAGTTCCACTGATCTTAGATGAGCAGGGAATGGGCGAATTCATCTGCAAAAGACTCGGATTTTCTGAACGTAAATCCGACTTTAACGGGTGGAAAAATTTTGTAGATGCCATACTGAATCCAGAGCACGAAGTAAAAATCGCCTTGGTTGGCAAGTATGCCGAATTAGCAGACAGTTACGTGAGCATGAATGAGGCACTGCGACACGGCGGGGCAGCATGCAAAACAAGGATTTCAATAGAGTATATAGAGGCTGAAAAGTTCGAGAAAAATCCAAAGAATGTAGAAATTCTCAGAGATTTCGATGGAATATTTGTTCCATACGGATTTGGTCCGAGAGGCACTGAAGGAAAAATAATGGCTATTAAGTTTGCGAGAGAAAATGGCATTCCGTTTCTTGGAATATGCTATGGTTTCCAACTAGCCGTAATAGAGTTTGCCCGTCACGTATGCGACTTGAAAGAGGCGAACAGCACAGAAATCAATCCAAACTCGCCTTATCCAGTGATTGACTTGATGCCCGAACAGAGGGGGATAGAATATAAAGGTGCCACTATGCGGCTTGGCGCCCACAAAATAATCATAAAACCAAATACAATAGCACATGTTCTCTATAAAAGCCGAGAAATTTACGAACGCCACCGCCACAGATTCGAAGTCAACCTAGAGTTTCTGCAGACGCTTAAGAAAAACGGCTTAGTATTTTCTGGAAAAAACGCAGACGGTAGAAGAATGGAAATCTTAGAACTGCCAGACCATTTCTTCTTTTTCGCCTCACAATTTCATGGGGAATTCAAAAGCCGCCCTAGAAGACCAGACCCAGAATACTACGGTTTTGTAAAAGCATGCTTGGATAAGAAGTTGGGCAAGTTCAAACCTGAATTTTAACTGGTACAATTGGATGTTTAGTTGAAATTTGAAACCCATCGGTCCACCAATCTGCTTAATGGCAGACACTAACTCAGCCACTTATGAATACGAACAGGCTCGAGTTTAAAGCTGTTGTAAAACATCTTTTCTTGCTTTCAATATTCCATAAGCACCGGACAATCTAACTGACTTCCTACGGGTATATTACTTTATAGATTATCTCTTCCCCATAACCCACTGTAACCCTGTAATAACCACTTAATTGCTTGTCAAGCTCTTCGTCTCCTGTATCCACTAATAAGGGACGGCCATGTAACGCCTCTATTTTTCGCTTTGTTGCTACTATGTTAATGTTATCCTTCCCAACTTCCTTAATTACTCTTGGGCTTATCTGCTGGTTTCCCCTACCAAAAATGTATCCTTGACCACCAATTGATGTGACAATTATTTTGGCTTTTTTTCTGATTTTTTCTAGTAATGTTGCTTCGTTCAAATCTTTTCCAACGAGTTTTTTCTTATAGACAAGATCTACACCCAACAAGCAGTAGTCTAAGTTCAGCCTTTTCATGATTGCTTTGGTTGTAGTACCTGGTCCGATAATGTAATAATACTCGTCAGACATATTCTCTATTACTTCAGCAGCAATTTCCTCCTGATTATATCTTTCACTAACGGAAGTTGGGGATTTTGCCCCTGGAAGGTATCCCCGTTGAAAAGGTATTCTTAAATATCCATATAACCCACCTGATAATTTTCCCTCCCTAAATTTTTCTTCGTCTATATCCATTACTTCCGCCTCTATAACTTCTCTTATTTTACCCTCCAGATATAAAGCAGCCAACTCCCCGGCTCGTGTTGGAGTAGCGGCGTATACGGCAGAATAAATCTTTACCCCTGCAGGTATCCCTAAAACCACCAGATCCTCATCAATGGCATCATATATGTCTCTAGCTGTTCCATCTCCACCAACAAAGAGTGGTAAATCAACCCCTAAATCCCTCATCTCTCTTGCAGCTCTTTTAGTATCTTCAGCAGCGGTCATGGAACCTGAGAGAGTTCCAATGACCTTTGGTGAAAAACAACAGCTAATGGCGGTATACTCTCCCATTTGTTTAGGATAAGTTATTAACTCTATCTTATTCTTGAGATGTACAAGCTGTTTGAGGGCTTCTTTTGCTCTGTCCTCAGCCCAGGGCTTTGCTCCGAGTTCTATCGCCTTTTTTAGCGTTTCTAAGCCATCTGTTCCCTTAAGCCCAACTCGTCCACCCATTCCAGCTATAGGATTTACGATTAATCCTACTTTTTTCTTCCTCAATATAGTCCTCCAATTTTATGTTTTTCAAAGAAGAAAAGAAAGTAGGTTTCCAAAATAAAACTCTTCAGATCATTCGTCCCAATTCTTACGTTTTTTCAAGTAAGCTCTCCAAGTAATTGCCCATTTCTCGGGGTCGTTTAATGGGCTTGGATCAATTTTGTGTATGGCACTGCGGTAAGGTGCATTTTTAACTTTCTTGGGATTTTTGTAGGCTTCCTCAGTTACTTTCTTCAACGCAGCTATGTATTCATCAAGTTCATCCTTTGAGTAAGATTCTGTGGGCTCAATCGTAAACGGTTGGGGCACAATCCATGGGTGATGGCTTGTCCAGAGGTGAAAGCCAAAGTCTGCCATTCTTCTTATTACGTCCTCTGTTGTAACCCCTGTATCTTTCATAAGTTGCTCCCAGCTGTATCTTACCTGCTCTATACGGTGCTTTGTCTTCGGGAAGGAAACACTGGCTCCCTTTACCTCCTTTAGTATTTTCTTCATAACATAATTGTTATTCAACACTGCTACCCTTGCGACTTCTTTAATTCCTTCAGCCCCTAAGCTTCTTATCCATGCATACGCCCTCAAAGCGACAGGGAAGACGCCGTAGAATTCCCTCACTTTTCCAATGGTGTGGGGAACATTATAGTTCAAATAGTATTTCTCACCGTTAAAATCCACAATAGGCACTGGTAAAAAGTCTACGAGCTTCTCTGTTACTCCTACTGCCCCCACCGCAGGACCACCACAACCATGCGGAGAAGAGAAGGTTTTGTGAAGGTTGAAGAAACCAAGGTCAAATCCACAATCCACAGCTCTTACAATACCTATTATTCCATTTGCGTTTGCTTGATCATACGCACATAAGCCCCCTACTTCGTGAACAATTTTAGTAAATTCTGCAATTCTAGGGTTGAAAATTGCCGTATCTTCAGGATTTGTTACTATTAATCCAGCAGTACGTTCAGAAACAGCTGTTTTTAAGGCTTCAATGTCGGGCAGTCCGTCTTCATTTGGATAAATGGTAATCATTTTATAGCCCTTTACTGCTGGAGCTGCGGCATTAGACGGATGGGAAAGCAGAGTTGTTATGATTTCATCTCTTTTGTCCCCTTCTCCGTTAAGCTCGTGGTGGGCACGTATGATTGAGGCTACTGTAAAGATAGCATGGGAACCCCCACCGGGTTGGAAAGTAAATCGGCTAAACCCTGAAATCTCCCTGAGGAACAAATCTAATTTATACATTATCTCCAATGCGCCTTGAACAGTGCTCTCATTCTGCAGTGGGTGGAGTTCGGTGACTTTAGGAGAGCAAGCGAGAACATCATTAATTTTAGGGTTATACTTCATTGTACAGGTTCCTTGTCCTATATCGACGTTTATATCGGCTCCCAAAGTTTCTTGGGACAAGCGAAGGTAATGCCTCACTACTCTCGGTTGTGCAATCTCTGGAAGAGCAGGGGGCTTCTTTCTAATCATATTTTCAGGTAAAACTGATACGCCGTCGCCAACGTATTCCTCAATTTCCTTCTCAACTTCGGGAATTGAGATGCCTCTCTCTCCCTTTCTACTTAATTCAAAAATTATCGGTTCATCCCATTTAGCTTCATGAAAGCCCCTCACCTCAGCTTCTCTATTTGTTTCCATAGTCAACAGCCCCTCTTCCTTATTATTTCCTCCAACGCTTGAACCAGTTTGTCAATGTCTTCCTTTGCGTGAATCTCAGTGACACAATATAGAGCGCTGTTTCCTAATTCCGGGAAATCCTTAGAAATATCTATTCCTCCAAAGATGTGATACTTAAGTAAACATTTGTTAATCTTTTTGGTTGTAATTTCAGCTTCGTTGAAATCTACCACAAACTCCTTAAAGTGTGGGGCTTCAAATCTTGGAGCTTTTACTCCCTCAATTTCTGACAGCCTCTTCATAGCATATTGGGACCTCTGCAATATAGTCTTGCCCAGTTCCCACATTCCTTTTGACCCCATAAGCGCCAAGTAAACACCTGCAGTGATTCCCCATAGTGCTGCAGCAGTTCCTACAAATTCCTTAGCTTTTTCCCTACCAGCAAAGGAAGTTCTTTCAAAAGCTACATCCCCAAAGCCATACTCACCTTCAACACAAGTTCGTGTAACACCGAACAGACGAGAAGGGTATTCCATTACAAACTTTTCTTCATCGCGAGTCGCTATAAATCCTGCCAATCCACCGCCAAAATTCATGTAAATTCCGAGCGACTGTAGCTCACCGCAAACGATGTCAGCACCATAGTGGCTGGGGGGAATAAGCACTCCTAGTGAAATCGGGTCTACACCAACTATGCTCAAAGCTTCATTTTCATGGGCAATGTTTGATATTTCCTTACCTTGAGTTTCGATGAAGCCTAAGTATGATGGATTCTCAAAGTAAATGCTGGAGGTTTCTGAAGAAATCTTAGATCCCAAGTCGCTAATATCCATTAAGCCAGTCTCAGAATCATGCTTTACCAGTTTGACATCAACAACAGGTTTGCAGTAATTCTTTATGATTGCAAGTCTCTCTGTGGAGATTGTATCAGCTATGAGTACTTCATCACGCTCAGTAATCCTGCTAGCCATTCTTATGGAGGTAGCTGCCGCTTGACCCCAACTATAGGTTGGTACATTAACCACATCCATGTCCACTAGTTCCGCCAGCAGACTTTGGTACTCAAAAAGGGCTTGCCATCTTCCATGATCTTCATATGGTTCTCCCGCATAAGCAGTTAAAAATTCTGCCCGTCGGTTAATTTCATCACAAATGGCTGGAACATAATGTTGCCAACATCCTCCCCCTAAAAAGCTTATATTTTCTTCACACGTTTGATTTTTGGAAAGAATTTTCTGTACATGGCGTTTCAAGGCGTATTCCGATAGCAACGGCTCGGGTAATTTCATCTCTCCTTTAAATCTCAAACTTTCAGGGATAATTGCATGGAGTTCATCAACGTCCTTTATTCCAATTTCTTTAAGCATCTCTTCTTGCACTTCTGGTGCAGAATTTGGAATATACGGATGCACCACCGTTTTTCCCTTTATTTTCATCACCATCTTTTACCACTTCTCATTAGACAGTTAATTCAAGCGTATTCAAGCTGTCCCACCACCATCAACTACCAAAATTGCCCCAGTCACCCAACTGGAAAGGTCACCAGCAAGATAAAGAACTGCATTGGCAACATCTTCAGGACGACCAACACGATTAATGGGTCTGTTAGCGGCTTCTTTCATAAATTTATCAATGTCTTCGCCTAATTGAACCGCTTCGCTACGCAAAAGTGGGGTATCAATATCCCCTGGACAAACACAGTTTACCCTTATACCCTGTCTTCCATGGTCAATTGCCATAGCACGAGTAAGATTCATAACCCCACCTTTAGAGGCACAGTATGCTGCTGCTTTTGGACCACCCTTTAACCCCCAACCTGAACCGATATTTATTATGCTTCCTCCACCACTTTTTATCATATATGGAATGACGTAGTGAGAGACTAAGTATGTTCCCTTCAGGTTTACTCCTAAGACAAAGCTCCATTCTTCTTCGGTCAGTTCAACGATGTCTTTACGTATAATTACCCCAGCACTGTTAACAAGGATGTCAATCTTGCCGAAGTCCTCATATACCTTTTCCACCGTTTTTTTACACTTAGAACTTGAAGTTACGTCACATTTGTAGAACCTCGCATTTCCTCCAAGTTTTTTAATTTCCTTAGCTGCTTCTTCCCCTTTTGCTTCATTGATGTCCAGTATAGCAACACTAGCCCCTACTTCCACAAAGCGTTTTGCTATTGCAAAACCAATACCTGAGGCTGCCCCCGTAACAATTGCCACTTTCCCTTTTAAAGAAATGAGTTCCAAAACTTTTTCACTAATCTCCATACAATCCATTTCTTTAATCATCTCCTAGATAGTGCGTAGCTGAAGAAGAGACGCAGAAGCGTTGCGTTTGAGGAAGTCTCGGTTAAATGAATATCAGTAGTACTACAAATGGAGAATAGCGAGCAAGCAAACGAGACAATTTGCACAGTTTTCACAGCGGCTCCCTCAACCTATTACTTTGTAACTTTGCCTTTGTAATGCTTTTAATTCGAGAAAATTAAAAGTTTTTCTTTCTACGTACCATTCTAGGAGTGATTTGTTTGAGCATGCTTGAAAGACCGAAAATTTTGACTCCTATACCGGGTCCAAAGGCAAAAGAAGTCATAGAGAAACATCATAAGTATATCGCGACCACAACAAACGACCCCCCACTTATGCGCCCTTAGTTATAGAGGGCGGTGAAGGCGTTTGGTTTAAGGATGTTGACGGCAACGTTTTCCTCGATTTTTCCAGCGGTATAAGCGTGTTAAACGCCGGAATTAGAAACCGGGAGGTTCAAAAGGTCATAGAGGAACAATTGAAAAAGATTTGGCAGGAGAAGGAGAAGGAAGACTTGAGCTTGACTATCCAACGGTAACATGTACATCATTTCCGTTCTATCAAGGGCATTCTTTAGTGCGTTCTCTCATACAAAAACAAAAGTTAAATCTCAAGTAGATAAAGTAAAACTGAAGGAGGTGACTGAAATAGCAAGATATGAAGATCTTAAAGACAAAAGAGCGGTAATTACGGGAGGTGCAAGTGGAATCGGGCTTGCAACTGCTAAGCGTTTTCTTAAGGAAGGCTCTAAGGTCATAATAATAGATGTGAATAAGGAGGCTCTTGATAAAGTGTTATTGGATAACCCAAGTCTGGACGGTGGAGTAAGGGCGGATGTTAGTAATCTTGAGGATGTTTCACGAGCATTTAAGGAAGTGGATAAACTAATGGGCGGCATAGATGTTTTAATATCTAATGTAGGTATAAGCCTCCGTAGATCTTTTTTGGAAACAAGTTACGAGGAATGGAATAGGGTTCTCAGTGTAAATCTGGATGGAATGTTCCTTTGTGCAAAAGAGGCAATCAAACGTATGAAAATGCAACGTTCAGGAGTCATCCTATTTACAGCATCAACAAACGGCATAGAAGGTCATCCTCTCTATGCTGCTTATAACGCTTCCAAAGCAGGCGTTATTCTCTTGGCAAAGACTCTTGCTCTTGAGTTTGCACCTTGGCTTAGAGTCAATGCAGTTTGTCCAGGGTATGTACTTACCCCGATGCAAAAGGCTGAATATACTCCAGAAATGATGGAAGAGGTGAATAAAACAATTCCATTGAGACGTCACGCTAAACCAGAAGAAGTTGCTGCGTTATTTGCGTTTCTGTCGTCGTCAGAAGCAGAATACATTACTGGGCAGTGTATCGTAATTGATGGTGGAGAAACAGCAGGAAGATACAGTGTAGTAAAAATACAAAAATAAGCTCTTCGAAAGCTTTATGCTGGAGTAACACCGCGCGCACCTATTCTCTACGCAACCGCTTTATGATAAATACTTTCTCAATGTTCTTTCTCTCTTCCGTATTCTTAGCACGTTCGAAGCGCCCACCTAACAGACGCTAATCGCATCGTCCATTCCGAGGCAACCTAAGGTTTGCCAAGCTCAGGCTTAACCCCAACCTGTAGCCTGAGAGTGGCTTCCTCCTTAGGTATTTCAGCTAGATGTATGGGAAGTAAATTAACAGCTTTTTTCTATCGAAAACTAGTCTTCATCGTTCATTAAGAAAATGCCTAAAGGCTGTTAAAAGAAGGTCTTACAGTATGCAATGTCTTTATCAACAACAGCACCATTTAAGCATATTATGTACTAATACATTAAATTTTGAGATAAAGAGCATAAGATTTGTTGAAAATCAATGATTTTGTGGCGAAATAGGCAAAATATATAATTGTGCTCTAAGTTCTTTTGCTTCATTATGCTTCACTAGTTAGGTGTAGGCGTGTATGGCTTCAAAGAGATTCCAAATCACTTGGAAAACCATTCTCTTACCAGCGTTGGGTCTGTTGGCTTTCTTCCTATACTTATACCTCTTCAATGTAGATATCCCCACAATAATTGCCACCGCCCAACGCATTGACCTTACTATTTATTCTTTGGCAATCGTTGCTGTTATTTTTGACACTTTTTTCTTTGCTTTGTCGTGGCGTTCATTGCTTAACTTTCTTTCTGTGAAACTTTCTGTTGTGAAATCCTTTCTTTATGTTTGGTTTGGAATTTTTATGGACATAGTGATTCCAGCTGAATCCGTTAGCGGGGAAATTTCAAGGATATACTTAGTTACAAGGGAGCAAAATGGAACAAGCGGGAAGGTTGTTGCTTCCCTCGTGGCTCATAGGCTCATGGGTATGAGCATATACATTGTAAGCTTATTCGCAAGCTTATTCATTTTGTTAACTAAAGGACAATCTAATGGAATGGTGTTTAACCTCACATTATTCATAATTGTTACAACAACGATTTTTCTGGTGTTGCTGATTTTCTTATGCGTTAAGGAAAAGTGGACACTGAAAATTATTGATGTTGCGATAAGGTTTGTGGAATATGTGGGTCGAGGACGATGGAAACTGGTGAGTGTTAGAGAAGAAGTTGTTAAAGCGGCGAGAATGTTTCACAATTCGATGAAACAGTTTGGGCGTGCCCCAAAAAACCTTTTCACGTCGTTGTTCTTCCAAGTTCTTTCATGGCTTTTCAGCATAGGAGTATCCTATCTCGTATTTTTATCCATAGGATCCCCACTCCACTGGAGTGTAATAATTCTAACATGCTCACTAGTGGCTGCTGTAAAAGCCATCCCTTTGGGCGTGCCATTTGAGGCTGGACTGCCGGAAATAACCATGTCAACGTTGTACATCATGTTGGGTGTTCAACCAGACATAAGTGCAACAGCAACCATTCTAATAAGAATTTTAACAGTGTGGCTTAGGTTTTTCATAGGGTTTGCGGTGCAGCAGTGGCTTGGAATTAAGGCGATAACGGGCGCAAACAGTAAAATAGCTATGCCTAAAATGGAAAAAGCCTAAATTTTGCTTTCATCTTATTTTGCTAAAAGATGTCTTAGATGGCGGAAGTAACGGTGGAAGAAGCGTCAATTAAACATTTGGATAGACTATATGAAATTGAGATGGAATGTTTTGAAAGTGAAGCCTTTACCAGACAGCAAATTGCCTATCTGCTGACCGATTATAATTCTGTGAGTTTAATTGCCGAGGTAGACTGTGAGATTGTAGGCTTTATCATAGGTAAAATGCACATAGATGGAAAATCAACGATTGGACACATACTCACGATAGACGTCTCACCTAAACATCGTCGAAGAGGGATTGGACTTAGGCTTTTGGAGGATATTGAAAGGGTGTTCAGATGTAAAGGTGTGAAAGTCTGTTGTTTAGAAGTACGGGAAGACAACGTTGCAGCGTTAAGCCTTTACCAAAAATTTGGATACAAAAAAGTTGGAAGACTTAAAAACTATTACGGAAATGCCCACGGAGTATACCTTAAAAAAGTCCTAACCTAACTTCCACAAATTTAATCTGGTTTTTTCGTCAAAAGTTCTCTGCAATTTTACTCCGACGCCTTCAATTATCACCAGTTCTGCTGTTGCCCCAACATGGGAACCTTTCATTAAGTGACCCCCGAAGGCTTCACCTTTCACGTTTGAAGCAACTATATGAGGGTGAATCACTATTTCGCCATTCTCATTCACCGCTACATTCCCCGTGCATGAAGCAATTTCCAGAGGGCCTTCCAGTTCTATGGATCTATATTCTCCTTCCTTGTAGTATCCTAGAACTGCGTTTTTCAAGCTTCCGATTAAGATGAAGACTCCCGCTTTTATTCCGCTTTCCTCAACCCTTTTCTTAACTGCTTCAGCTAAGTCTTCATCTTCAAGTATGCGGGAAAAACAGATTTTTCCGACAGTTCCACTTAGCATGTTTATCTCTCCTACATCAACCTTTTAACACGTCTTTCCATTTAAATTTTAGCAACTCTGGACCATTTGAAAGTAAACTCTAAAATATTAGGCAATAAACTTTTAACTAGTGGAGAAAACTTGACTGGTAGAAAATCTAGTGAAACGCAGAGGCTTGTTAAGGCGATTGTGGTTCTTATACACAATACTACTTGGAGATGTGGAAGATTGGAACGGTTAGTTGTAGGCTATCTTAATAAAAGAACTAAGTGGTTCGGGAAACCTCAGATGGCTGTGGACGACATGATTCGCAATCTCAAGTTAACTGGTAAAAAGAAGAACGAATTTTTGGACGCTATTAAAAGACTGGAAAGGAGAAATATAATAAGAATCTTGAAAATGTAAACCGAAGCGATTGGTTAGGAAGTTCTTTTAGGATTTTTCAACGAGTTTCTTCGCGTTTCGAATCCATTTTCCGGTGATTTTCGGGGAAATCTTCAATTTAACGGCTAAATCTTTCGCTGAAGCCTTAGCTAAGTCCTCTACACTGTTGATGCCGAGCGCTTTTAGTTGTTCCGCCCGTTTCTCTCCTATGCCTTTCACCTCTGTAAGTTCCACAACTGTGGGTGCAGCTTCTATTGCGGTTTCTGTTTTCTCTTCTTCCACAACCTCTGTGAGTGTTGGCGGGGTTGGTGGTGGTGTTTCAATTGTTGTAGCCTTTGGTTTGGGGCTTTGAGAATAGCCTAGTCCGATGAAGAGAAGCCCTATTATAGCGGTTGCAACAGCCCACAACAATTCCACTTGGTAGGCGAATATTATGCCTGTTATGATGAAGAATATTATTGCTACCGTGTAGAGGGCATAATCTGAACGCATACTAATTTTCTCCTAACCCTTCTATGTTCTATGGAAGAGTTTAAATAATTTTCTGGTGGAAACGTGGAAACTTAGTACTTTTATGGCTGTCCCTTGTCGATTTAACCCATTTACTTTAGTAGTTCTTCCTCTGGCGGTGGCTGTCTTACCAGTCCTTCCTTCATTAATAGTTTTATGGATTCTCTGGCGTTTCGGATTATTGCCACGGCTCTTTCGTAGAGTTCTTGTCTGCTTGGCTTGATTCTTGCCACGCCTTGCTCTATGGATTTTAATGCACATGCCACCGCTTCCCTTGGGTAGACCTCCCACTCATCCATTCTTGGCAGAATATCCTCTTCATGTATCCCTCGTTCTTCTGCAAATTTTGCCAGTTCTTGGGCTGCCGCTATGCACATGTCGTCTGTCACGGTTTTCGCCCTTACGTCTAGGACGCCTCGAAAGATGGCTGGAAACCCTAAGCTGTTGTTGACTTGGTTTGGGAAGTCGTTTCTGCCTGTGGCTATGATGCGGGCTCCGGCTTCTTTTGCTTCCCAAGGCCATATTTCCGGTATCGGGTTTGCACAAGCAAAGATTATGGCGTTGTCACCCATTGTGGCTATCCATTCCTTCTTTATTGTGCCTGGTCCGGGTTTTGACGCGGCTACCACCGCGTCTACACCTTTGAATGCTTCTGCTATTGTGCCTGTTCTGCCTTCATCGTTTGTTTTTTGAGCAAGGTCGTGTTTCCATTGGTTTTTCTCTTTTTTTATGTCTGTTCTGTTCTGGTGTAGTATGCCTTTTGAGTCAACCATTATTATGTTGCCAGGGTTTATTCCCCATTTTATTAGGACGTAGGCCGTTCTGATGTTGGCTGAGCCTGCTCCTACTAAGGTTATTAAGCTTTCTTTCGGGTTTTTGCCCACCAGTTTGAAAGCGTTCATCAAGCCTGCAAGGATTACTGTGGCTGTTCCTTGCTGGTCGTCGTGCCAAACTGGAATTTTTAGGCGTTCTCTTGCTTTTTCCAGCACGTAGAAGCATTTCGGTTTTGCTATGTCTTCCATGTTTATGCCTCCGAAAGATGGTTCAAGCAGTTCACATGTGCGAATTATTTCTTCCGGGTCTTTGGTTCTTAGGCATATTGGAAAAGCATCAACGCCGCCCAGATATTTGAAGAGTAAGGCTTTTCCCTCCATCACCGGCATGGCTGCTTCTGGACCTATGTCTCCTAAGCCTAATACACGTGTGCCGTCTGACACTACAGCCACATAGTTCCAACGGTTCGTTAACTCAAAGGATTTTTCTGGGTCTGCGTGAATTTCCCTGCATGGGGCAGCAACGCCAGGTGTATACCAGATTGCAAAATCATCTGCGCTTTTAACTGCACATTTAGGCATCACTTGAACTTTTCCTTCATAAAATCTGTGCAATGGCGGAGCCAACTGTAAAGGCTTTTTAGCCTTTGCCAATAACTCTTCCACTGTTGGTTTTCTTTCATGTGAACTTGCCATGTTACTTATTCTCCTTTAACATGTCTAAGGTGTTGTTTAAGTCTATAAGTTTTTAAAAGTCGTGATGACGTTTAGGAGAAAGCAATGTAAATTGCTGAGATAACTGCTATGAAGGCTGGTATTGCGTATGGCTATGGGTAAAAAGGGACATGCACTTGACTTGTATGATAATCCCTTTTATTACGAGGTTGCCTTCAGCTTTAGAGACAAAAGACGGAATGACGTTAAATGTTACATGGGAAGCCGTTCCCATGAACCTTGTTAAACAGCAAATCATGATAGAACAATTGTTGGAGTAATAGAAAATTGGAAAACAAGGGTTTTCAAAGCAGAGAAAATAGACAAAATAGTTTTTCCACAAGAATTTCTAGAACTGATGGAGAAGAATGGAAGATTGAATTCATAAGCTGGTATAACAACTTTGACTTAACAGAACTACTAGAAAAAACAACGAAAATCAACAGACCTATATTTTTGCTTAGAAGAAAAGAAAATAATGGAAATCTTTCCGGAATGAGTCTTCCCGTTTAGTATCTTCTTCTGTATCCGCCTCTTCTTCCGCCGAAGCTTCTTCCTCTATATGGTCTTCTGGGCTGCTCATAAACCTTAGTTGACAGGTTGTTTTCCGTGTTCACTTCGCCTTCCAAGGGTTGTTCCGCAATCTCTAACGTGCCATATCTGCCAACGTTTAAGCGCATGTTGCCCCTAAACAAGTTTACGTAGCCGTTTTTTATGCTTACTGTGTCTCCGTCGCTCACTTTTTCGATGTTGTCGTCCCATAGGGTTAGGTAAACGCAGCCTGTTTCGTCGCCTACTAGTGCGTCGCAGACTCGGTGTGGTGCCCCATTCCTTCCAGCGGCGATGCTTCTAACTTCGCTTTTAGAGACCACTTTTGCTATGACGTTTACAGCCCTGGAAGTCGGAGTTAATTCGCCTACTTTCACGTCTACG
>DAOUTL010000028.1 GCA_030626685.1 Candidatus Bathyarchaeota archaeon
CACTGTTTCCACAAAACCTTCAAAGGAAAAATAAAAATTGACGGAAAGGAAATTGACAGCCTCTTTAAAACGTACATTGCAAAGGCTACAGAAGAGGTTAATCCGCGGTGGTGCTTTTCTGCTTTCGAGGATAACGCGGGCATAATCCACTTGGACAAGGGCTATGGAATAGCAGTCAAGGTTGAAACGCACAATCATCCTTCAGCAATAGAACCTTTTGGCGGCGCAGCCACAGGCGTGGGCGGAGTAATCCGCGACATTTTAGGCGTTTGGGCAGACCCAATTGCATGCACAGATGTTTTAGGCTTTGGTCCGCTGGATTATGATTATGAGAAGCTTCCGCTTGGCGTGAAACACCCGAAATATGTTTACATGGGCGTTGTAGCCGGTATAGGAAGCTATGGTAATAATATGGGAATTCCAACGGTGAACGGAGCCATATACTTCGATGAAAGCTACGTTGGAAACGTTGTTGTTTACTGCGGATGTATTGGAATGTTACCATTAAAAAAGTTTAAGAGAAACGCCAAACCAGGCGACATAATACTTTTGGCTGGAGGAAAAACAGGTCGCGACGGCATCCACGGCGTAACCTTCGCATCCGCTGAACTAACGGAAAAATCAGAAGAGGTTTCTAGACAGGCGGTTCAGATTGCAAACCCGATTGAGGAGGAAAAGCTGAAAAGAGCCATAATCGAGATTCGAGACCTTGAATTAGCATCGGCAATAACAGACCTGGGTGGCGGCGGCTTATCATCCGCCGTCGGCGAAACTGCAAAAAGATTTGGTTGCGGTGTCCTTGTGGAGCTTGAAAAGGTTCCGCTGAAGTATCCGAGTTTGGCTCCATGGGAAATTTACGTTTCAGAATCGCAGGAAAGAATGCTTTTAGCTGTGCCTCCTGAAAACCTTGAAATGGTTTTGGAAATTTTTGGGAGGGAGAATGTTGAGGCCGTTGCTATTGGGAAATACACTGCAGATAATGTTTTACGGGTTTATTATCAAGGTGAGAAGATTGTGGAAATGGATATCTCATTCCTTTTTGAACCACCGAAAGCTGTAAGAACAGCAGAATGTAAGCCAATAAGTTTTGGGGAACCGCAATTTCCAGAACCAAAAAACCTAACTGAAACGCTTTTAAAGCTTTTATCTTCGCCTAACATCGCAAGCAAAGAAAGTGTGATACGCACTTATGACCATGAGGTGAAAGGAAACACTGTGCTTAAACCTTTGCAAGGCGAGTTTGGCGGACCGAACGACGCGGCTGTGATGAAGCCGTTAAAAGATTCTTGGAAGGGTATAGCTGTTTCGTGTGGAATGAAACCAAATTATGGGAAAATTGATGCTTATTGGATGGCTGCTTCCGCAATAGACGAGGCAATAAGAAACAACGTGGCGGTAGGCGGCAGAAGAATAGCCCTACTTGACAATTTCACGTGGGGCAGTCCTGAAAAACCAGAAAGATTAGGCAGTCTTGAAAAGGCTTGCGAGGCATGCTACGATTTCGCAACGGCTTTCAAAACACCTTTTATTTCGGGTAAAGACAGCCTCTACAACGAGTCCCCCCTTGGACCAGTAACGCCGACGCTTCTAATCACGGCTTTAGGCATAGTTCCCGATGTTCGCTCAGCGGTTTCAATGGATATTAAAGCGCCAAACGACCTAATCTACATTATTGGACAAACCTTCAAAGAATTAGGCGGCTCAGAATATTATAAGCTGAAAGGTTATCTTGGAAAAACTGTACCGAAGATACGACCTAACCAAGCCAGAAAAACGTTTAGGGCTATTACTCGAGCTATTGATTTGGGACTGGTAAAGGCTTGTCACGATTTGTCTGAGGGCGGCTTGGCTGTAGCTGCTGCGGAGATGGCTTTTGCTGGTGGATATGGAATGGAACTGTATTTACGGAAAGCCCCGAGAAAAATCCTAAAACGCAACGATTTCGTCCTTTTCTCTGAATCTAACAGTCGCTTCCTCGTTGAAGTTTCAGAAAAATCGAAAGAAGATTTTGAGGCTTTAATGATAGGGAAAGTTTGCGCTGAAATAGGCAAAGTTACGAAGACTCCGCGGCTATGTGCCTTTGGATTAAACGATGAAGTTATTGTGGACGCTTCGCTCAGCGATTTGTTGGCGGGTTGGAAGCGAACATTAAGCGGTGAGGCCTAAGGCTATGAAACGTGAAGAGATTAAAGTTTGCGTTTTTCGTGTGGGTGGAACAAACTGTGACGCAGAAACAAAACGTTCATTCGAGGAACTGGGTGTCAAAGCGGAAATTGTGCATGTAAACGAGATGGTTAAACGCCGAAACATTCTCGAATACAATGCTTTGGTTTTTCCTGGTGGTTTCTCTTACGGGGATTATGTGCGGGCTGGTGTTATATGGGCTAAATGGATGTTGGCTAAATTGGGCAAGGAGTTAAAAGCCTTTGTTAGTGAAAATCGTCCACTCCTCGGAATTTGTAACGGTTTTCAAGTACTTGTTGAGGCTAGTTTTCTTCCAGGATTTGAAGGGATAAGTCCGTATCCAGAGGCAGCCCTAGCCACCAATGTTCCGCCCGGTTACAATTGCCGCTGGGTTTACATCAAACATGAAAACAAAGGGAAATGCATATTCACGTGGAAAATTCCTAAAGGAAAGGTTCTGCGGGTGCCAGTTGCACATTCGGAAGGCAGATTTATATTCGCAAAAGAAAAGCAAAGGAAGTTTTTAGAGAGGCTTTATGCAAATGATCAGCTGGTTTTTAGATACTGTGATAAAAATGGTGAATATGCTGAAGGGCGTTTCCCAGTAAACCCGAATGGTTCTTTCTATGACATAGCGGGCATATGTAATTCGGAAGGAACAGTGTTCGGCTTGATGCCGCATCCGGAGAGAGCCTTCCACTGGTGGCAACAGCCAGACTGGACGAGACAAAGGCAAATGCCACAATACGGCGATGGAAAACTAATCTTTGAAAGTTTAATTGAGTATCTAACGAAGAAGTTTTAAATTTTCAATGCATGGAAGCCCCGCTCTAGCACCCATGTTCATTATGCATTTAGAAGCGACAAAATTGCCTAGTCTTCCACATTCACAGAGGCTTTTGCCAGATATTAAACCGTAAAGGAATCCGGCGCAGAAGGCGTCGCCAGCACCCGTCGTGTCAACAACTTTCACTTTAAATGCCTCTATCATGTGGCTTTCTTTCCCATTGGTTACGTAGCAGCCTTTGCTGCCCAGTTTGACAGCTACTATTTTCACGCCTTTTTCGAGTAGAAGTTCTGTATTCTTTTTGTAATCGGCTTTTTTCGTTAAAATTTGGAGTTCCTTAACATTGGGCATCATAACAAAAGTTCTGCTCAAAATGGACTCTAAAGCTTCTAGTCCTCTTCTTGCATATAATTCTCCTACGTCTAGGCTTACCTTAACGTTTTCTGGAAGGATTTCCACAAGCCTTTTCTGAGTTCGGAAGGATTTTTCTCCAACAAAGGATGTTAAATGCAAAAAACGTGCTTGAAAAGCATATTCCTTACTTATTTCATCAAATTCTATTGTGTCGTTTACGCCCGGGTCAACGTAAAGGGCCCTTTCGCCCTTTGGGTCAACGAAGCCTAGGACCACTCCGCTTCTACCCTCCTCAACGACGATGATTCCTTCGGTATTCACGCCTTCCTTTCTAAGTTCTTTAAGGAGCATTCTTCCTTCACGGTCTTTCGAAACCTTTCCGATGAAGCCTGTTTTCAGTCCCAGCCTCGCGAGACCTACAACTGTGTTTGCAGCTGAACCGCCACAGACCTCTTTGAATTCGACCACGAAGCTTTCCTCGTCTTCACGGGCTACCCTATTCACCTTGTAAAGTTTGTCCACGTTTAGCGCGCCGAAGCCTACAACATCGAACTTCTTCAATTGAAACAACTCGCAGGGTTATTCTCGCTAGTTCTTAAATAGTTATAAACTTAGGCTTAAATTGTTTTATCGTTGCGGGGATTTGCATGAAGGAAATGATGAAGGTAGCTCGACTGCATAGGATAGGAGAGGAGTTAAGGATAAACCGTGTTCAGGTGCCTAAAGTTGGAGCTGACGACGTTTTGGTTGACATTAAGGCGAGCGGCATATGTCACTCAGACATAAACTATCGTGATGGTGTGAGCCCCGTTGGAAAACTGCCGATAATTCTAGGACATGAAATTGCCGGAGAAATAATGGAAGTTGGAGGTCGAGTAGAAGGGGTAGAGAACGGGGACAGAGTTTGCGTCCACTATGTGATAAGCTGTGGAAACTGCTTGTTCTGCAGCACTGGCAGAGAAAACCTCTGTGGAAAATATCAGATGATAGGAAAAGATGTTGACGGAGGTTTCGCCGAGTACATCAAGGTTCCAGCTAGGAACGTTTTGAAGCTGCCAGAGACCATACCCTTCGAGCAAGGAGCCATAATGGGATGCGCTGTTTCAACAGCCTTTCACGCCTTAAGAAGAGGGAGAGTAAGTGTTGGGGACACAGTTGTGATTTACGGCGTTGGAGGACTCGGAGTGCACGCTGTTCAACTTGCCTCCAAAATTTTCGGGGCTGGAAAAGTCATCGCCGTGGACGTTTCGAATGGAAAACTGAAGCTGGCCGAGAAACTCGGAGCCGACGAAGTTGTGAACACAGCTGAGGGGGACCCAGCGGAAAGGATAAAAGAGATAACCAGGGGAAGGCTTGCTGATGTCACATTGGAGTTCATAGGCCTTAGGAAAACGATTGAAAAGGCGATCGACTGCGTTGGAAAGGGCGGGAGGATGGTGATAGTTGGCATTGGTCCAGAAGACATACGGGTTTCTCCCTACGGGACTATAATCGCTAAAGAGATGGAGCTCATAGGCGTAAACGACCATTTAAAATCGGAAATGGCTCAACTAATTGAGCTGGTCGGTTCTGAGAAGATAGACCTTTCTAATTCGGTCACGCATAGGGTGCCTCTGGAAGATGTTAACCGTGGGATGGAAATCCTAGAAAGGAAGATAGGGAATCCCGTTAGAGTAGTCGTGGTCCAGTAAGACCATGTGAAAGGACTAAAGCTTTCCTTCTTGCTTCAAGGGTTAGATAGAAGATCCCTCAACCATATCTTATGCTTTCCAAGCTTTCCTCCGTAGTTGCCAGCGGAAACCTTGACCACTCCGTCTATGGTGCACACACTTTCAATTCCAGCCCTCATCGCCCTCTTCACGGCTTCTAGAGAAACACCGTTGATCACTATTTCAGGTATAAATTCTACGCCTTCCGGAACCTTAGACTCTCTTCCAAGCCGCTTTTTTAGGGAAGGACAATACGGATGGTTCGTTGTTGGACCTATCCAAGGAAAACTTGTTTCCAGCTTTGAACCCGCTGAGCAAATTTCGAAAGGCGCTGTCACACCTTCCGTTTGGCTTATGGCTTCTAGGGCTTTTCTGCCAGCCTCCATCACCGCCCCTTTTGTTTTGCACATATACCAGAAGTTGGCGCCCATAACTCCCTTTGCGTATCCAAGATGCCTTTCTATCTTAAAGTCCGGGACCATTATCGGCAGAATTATCATTTGTCGGCCGTGGAGTTTTTCCTCCCATTCGTATTTGTCGCCGCAGTGACCGACCCTCTCCATCATGTCCATTTTTCCTTCAGCATTAGGCAACGCATCAAACACAGCGGTAAAGGGCTTAACCAAGATGTCTTGGCGGATTCTATAGGAAAGTTCAATCTCAAATTTTTTCACGGATTCTGAAAAGGGTTTTTTAGGGTCTATTCCTCCCCAAAACTGTAGTATTGCACCCTTGCGCTTGTCCGGAGTTTCTTCTTCACTAAGCCATTTTTCTATTCCGCCTTCAACCCTGCCTATGACTATTGAGGGCGTCGCTGTTGCGTCTTCGGCGGCTTTTCGAAGCGTCTCCTCATAATCGGCAGTAACTATCACTCGACAGAAAATTCCTTCAAAGGCTTCCGCGTATGTGTCTTCAATTTCAGCTTTCTTAATCATTTATCCCAACCTCCCAATTGCTTCTCCTCTAACCTTTTTTCTAAATTCGCTACTTTCCTTTGCTAGAAACTCCATATTTCTACTTGTTATTATTTTAACTTTGGGTAATTGTTTAAGATATAACTCAAAAAGGCGGTTAAGCAAGGTTTGGCTAACCGGGCTTTTCTTTAGTGCTTCGCGGCCCCAGTTTTCCACAAGGCTTATGGCCTGTTGTTTTCCAAGTCTGCTGAATACGTCTGCAATTATTGCTGTTACTACGCTGTTTTCAGACAAGACTACGATTTCAGCGTTTTTTACGGCGTATTGATTACCGTTAAAAGAGATCACTAAGCCACCGTTCTCCCTTACAAGCCTAAAAGCCTCCACGTCTGTTATGCTGTCGCCCACGTACATAACATCCGCCAGCTTTATGCCCAACCGTTTAGCCACATTTTTTACAGCCTCAGCCTTTTCCTCACCGCCCACAGGATTAACGTCGGAGAAAATTTTCCCAGACTTCATGCTTACAATTTCCTTCCAGAAAATTTCATCCAACCGTCGAATTGTTTTTTGGTCTTTTTCTGAAAAGTCGTTTAGAGACTTTGCTTTCGGAGGGATTTCGATTATTGGCATTTGCGCGATTTCTCGTGCAATTTCCTTCACTCTGGTTTTTTCTTTTTCGGTTATACCGTATTTGTCAATACTGAGTCTTGTGCAATAGGTGTTTTCGAATGGAAAGCCTAGAGCTTGGCATAGAACTTTTATGTAATGTTCGTAGCTTGTGCTTACGATAAAGGCATGAGCTATAGTTCTCACATGTTGTAGCGTGTCCTTCACATTTGCGATTAAGACTAAGCTTTGAGCCGAAAACTCCCGCATTTCATGGTCTGTAACGTCGTAAGCCTTAAGGAAGGGCAGAATAAGCTTCAAGGTATTGCCAGCCTTGTAGCCGGGTCTTTTTAAAACGTCTGCAAGCACATCGTCATATTTGCTTATGACAGTGAAGAGTTTGTCTCCGTTTGGAACGAAATGCTCTGTTATTTCAAAGGCATTATCATTTTTTGAGATTGGCCCTTCACAGTCTGAGATAAAGGCTCTTTTCACCGTTTGCACCTCAACTTCTCCATATGCATCATACTTTTGTCTATGTGCTGTTTCGAGGCTATGTCTGTTCTATGCCACAATGCTCCGCCTTTTACCGCGTTCATGCCTTCTAGAGAGATTTGTCTGGCTGTTTCTATGTTTTCGCCTACGCCTACAGTGCATACTGTTCTGGATTTGAGGGCATAAGTTTCGCCGTCACGGAGTTCCATAGATGCCGGATAAACACGGATTTTTTCGCCATACTTTCTGCTTAGTTCATATGCCTTTGTCAAGTCAACTGGCTTGCCAATTTCATCCTTGTTTACAAGGTTTGGAAAAACATCCATGTATCCGCCGTAGTTTGGTGGAACCTTGTAGGTTACAACAGTTGCCGCTTTTTCTAATTCTATTCGTGTTAGATTGCCTTTCAAGATTTTGAAGCAGATGTCAACAAAGTCATTTTTTAGGATTGGCAGAATATTTTGTATTTCCGGGTCTCCGGGTCGGCTGTTGTTTTCAAGGATTTTTGGTCCCTTGTCGGTATGGATGAAAGCCGCATAGAAGGGTATGCCCCTTATACCTTCATCGTCTGCTGCTTTCCATCTCTCAAAAATCTTATTGATAATTTCTATTTCTTTGGTTCTGTCCGCATTTGTCATGAAAGGTAATACTTCATTAACGTCTTTATAGGAGCCCATGCCCCCCGTGTTTGGTCCTCTATCGTTGTCAAAAGCTCTTTTGTAGTCTCTCGTGTCTGGCAAGGGTACGAGGTGCTTCCCGTCGCAGAAGGCTTGAAAACTTGATTCTTCGCCTTCAATCTTCTCTTCGATTATAACTAGCCCATACTGGAAGTTCGCCATGAAATGCTCGAAGAGTTGTTCGCGGGTTGTGAAGTGGTCGCCCCATACGCCTACTCCCTTTCCGGCTGCAGGCTTGTCCGGCTTGACAACCGCCTTATTCTCAAGTTCGTCAAGCCAACTGTAAACAGCCTTTTTCGCTTCTTCTAGGCTTTTGTAATCTTTTGGATTGAAGATTTTAAAGCGTGGGTTCATCTCGGGCACGATTTCTTGGAATAATAGTCTCTGCTGGACTTTGCTTGCTTCTATTGCGTATTCCTTTGTTGGACAAATCATCGGTATGCCTGTTCGCTTTTCCACAAGGTCGCGTACGCCGTTTATTATTGGTTTTTCAGGACCAACAACGCCGAAGTCAATTTTGTCCTTGTTTGCTTCTGCAAATTTGCAGATTTCCTCCACGTTTAAGTCTGGTATAACAACATGCTTGACCGCTTTTTTCACGTTGAAGGGGTTTTGCTGCTTGTCTGCAACGTAAATTTCCACATCATAGTTTAGGCTTCGTGTGAAAGCGTCAACCACAGCGACGGCTCTTGCACCATAAGAAACGACTAATATGCCTACTTTCTCCATGCTCCAACCCACCAAATTACAAGAATAAACATGAAATCCTAATTTATTTTACCGTTACACCTCTTCAGCGGGTTCTGCTATCTCGTAAAGTCTTCCTGTTTCCTCATAGCCCTTTAGGAATCGCTTTTTCATTTCGCCTGCTATTTTTTGTGCTAGCGGCGTTGGATATTTGCCTGTTATGCATCCGAGGCATAGTTGATCCCGAGCGAAACCCGTAGCTTTCACAAAATTTCCTATTGACTGGTAGCACACAGCGTCTGCACCTATTATTTTTGCTATTTCTTCTGGACTATGCTTTGAGCCTATTAATTGGCCGTAGGTTGCCATGTCAATCCCATAGAAACACGGTCCGATTATGCGTGGAAAAGTGACGAATAAGTATACCTTTTTTGCCCCCATTTTGCGAAGTTTTTTCACTATGACTTTTGTTGTGTCACCTCTGACGATGCTGTCTTCAGTTACTATTACTCGTTTTCCCTTAAGTTTTGATGCTAAAACGTTAATTTTCCTGTCTATTGTTGAGTAGCGTTCTCTATCGAGTAAGATAAAGGCCCTTTCAGTCACATAGCGATGCCTTCTCGATGCTCTTTCCCATCTTAACCCAGATTCTTCATGAACCCCTAAGGCTGGGTCGTCGCCTGTTTCAGGCACAGAAAGAATTAAGTCTGCATCCTTAACGACGTCAGGATTCTCCCTGACGAGATTTCTTCCGAATTCTTCGCGAATCTCATAAACGTATTTTTCGTCGAAGCAGGAGTCAGGTCTTGCGAAATATGCGAATTCAAAGGCGCAGAAGGCCCTTCGCTCACCCTTCACAAGTTTTTCCCTTTCAAATCCATCTTTTGAAACTGTTACGAGCTCACCGGGTTCAAGTTCAAAATCCCTTTCAAGACCGTTTATGTTTAGGCCAACTGTTTCTGATGAGAACGCATAGGTTGAGTGGTCTTCGCTGTGACCAGCACATAACGGCCTTATTCCATACGGGTCTTTGAAGGCGAAGAATTTGCCGTCTTTTGTTATGCCAGCTACGGAAAAGGCTCCTTCGATCTCTTGCATGCATGTTTTGGCGGCTGAGGACAAATCTTTACTTTTTGTTAACTCCATTAGAAGTTTGAGGCAGATTAGGTCTGCATCGCATTCGTAGGAGAAGCTTGGAAAATCTTTGCTTATTTCCTTTTTAAGCTGAAACGTATTAACAACATTGCCATTGAAGGAAACAGCCAGTTTAAACTCGTTTTTTGATGCGGTAACCGGCTGGGTGCCCTTTATCAATGATTTCTCATCGGTTTTTCCTGAAGTTGTATACCTAACGTTTCCTATGCCCACATGCCCGGGTAACCGCCCAAACCATTCTTGAATCGCGCTTGTTTTTACTTTTGGGACGAGGTCTAGGCTTCTGTGAACGTGAAATTTTCCATTATCGTAGGTGAGGAAACCATGGGACTGGTGTCCTCTATGGTTTTGCGCCCTTAAACCCCAGTATATGTAGGGGAATATGGGCTGTTTTTGGAAGCTTATCGCGCCGAATACTCCGCATGCGATTTTTAATTGCTCTCCCATGGCTTGGCAATGAGAAACGGTTATTTATCAACTTTTATAACATCTTTAACTAAAAAGTATGTTAACTTTGAAAGCCGCGTGAACGGCTAGATCAGTATGACTGACTATTTCACCATACTTGAAGTTATTGTTAATTCTGTGCTGGGAACAACATGAATCCACAAGTCCAGTGGCTTGAAGGAATTGTCGTAATAGACGGTAAGCGTCACCACCGAACCTATTAGAGCATCCTTTGATTGCTTAAATCTTTGAACCCCCATTAAAACAACAAAAAATACATCGAACAAGTATTTATTTCTGTGATTACTTTTTGATTCCGTTGTAAGGTTTCCTTGTATAAATCTATAGGGACACCTCTTTGGTTTACTGAAGATTTTACGGTGTCAGTCTGAATTTGTCTCTCGGATAAAGGGTGACTTCCCTTATGTTCTTTTTCCCAGTCAGCATCATTGTTAGTCTTTCTAAGCCTATTGCCCATCCTGCATGAGGCGGCATTCCATAGTCAAAGGCCTCCAAATGGTATTTGAAGGATTTTGGGTTTAGACCCTTCTCTTTCAACCGTTTAATAAGAAGCTCTTTTGTTGCTATTCTTGTTCCGCCTGAGGCTAGTTCTATCCAACGCCACATCAGGTCGAAGCCTTCGCATAGTTCCGGGTTGTCATCACGTGGTTTTATGTAGAATGCTTTAGAGTGCGTTGGCCAGTCGGTTATGAAGTAGAAGTATGGGTGAATTTTGCTCAATGTTCTGAAAGCTGGTGTCGGTATGTCTTCGCCCCATGGGATTTCTATGCCTTCACGTTTTAAGTCGTGGAGAATCTCCTCGTATGTTAGGCGTTTGAAGGGAACTTCTGGCATTTTTATGCTGTGTTCTAGCGTTGCCAGCTCTTTTTGGCACTTTTCCTTGACAAGTTTGCAAACGTATTGCATCAGTTGTTCAAGTAATTGTATTACATCCTCAGCTGTGGCAAATGCTTGCTCAACATCTATCGAAACAAACTCGCTTAAGTGGCGCCTCGTATGCGATTCCTCAGCCCTGAAGAATGGCCCTACTTCGAAGACTTTCTCGAAGCTCATGACAAGCTCTTCCTTGTACAATTGTGGACTCTGAGCTAGGAACGCTTTTCTCTCGAAGTACTCAACTGGGAAAAGGGCTGCGCCGCCCTCAGTTGCTGAAGCAATAATGCGTGGAGTATGCACTTCAATGAAGCCCCTTTCGAACAGAAAATCTCGTATTGCCTCTACGGCCGTGTGCTGAATCTTGAAGACGGCTATGTTTTCTTCTCGGCAAAGGTCCAATGCTCGTGCGTCCAGTCGAACATCTAGATGTGCTGGTGTTTTTCCAGTTACGTCTATTGGCAAACGAGGCATGGCTGTGCTGAAGATCTTGATCTCCTTCGGTATCACTTCGACGCCTCTAGGCGTAATCTCGGTTTTCCTCACAAGGCCTTTCACGCCTATGCTATATCTTTTCTGCAAGACATCAGACTTCGACATCACTTCGCCGCTTACCTTTTTCCGTGGGACAGTGACTTGTATTGTTCCTTCCCTATCCTGCAATATTATAAAACGTATCCCACCTAAATCTCTAATCTCTTGAACCCAACCGAAAAGCGTAACCTCTTCGCCGTCCATTTCAGGTCTAACATCAACAGAATAATGCGTCCTACGCCAATCACCAATGCGATCCAACTTCATAAGTTCACGCCCAACTAATCTGCAAACTCCACACGCAAGGTCATGTTTCGAACTTTACGGGCAATCTCCTTTAAAGCGTTTACATCAAAAGGCAGCTGCCTCCCACGCCTCTTCCTCAAAATAGCCCTAGTTTCAGTTGTTCCATCAGGCAGCCAAATAGTGTTTATCGTCACTATGCTTAGGGGAGCAAACAAATCCTCCAGAAACTTCCGATCATCAACCCCATACTCCAAAACACGAATAGCCTTACCAACTTTCGCCCCCAACGCCTTAAGGATTTTTCCACCATAACCTAAAAGACGAGGAACATCACCCCGCCCCACAATTACCGCTAACATACCATCAACATCCACAGCATTATGAAAATAAACATTCTGAAGAGAAGGATATTTCTCCTCCAGAGACAAAAGTAGGCGGGCGATTTTTAAGTCTAACTCGCTTACCTCGCCAGACTTAACCTTCGCCA
>DAOUTL010000108.1 GCA_030626685.1 Candidatus Bathyarchaeota archaeon
ATGACTAAAAATAAAAAAGAGAAAATTCCAGCTGTAGAAGTTATGACGAAGAAAGAAAAAGCCTTAATTTGGCGGAAAATCCCCGTGAATTGCCCTGAAACCTACCGATGCGGGGTGAAGTTAAAAGATAAATATTAAGAGAGGTGAGAAGAGTTGGAAGTTAGAAACGAGATGGAAAAAGAGGTAAGGTGGTTAGACGGAAAAGCGAGGTGTCAGATTGAAGTTCGATACAGAAAAGGTGCCAAAATACGGAACGTGGGGGTAAGGTTTTTGGAAGATTATAAATGGTGGAAAAAGGGAGATAGGACCGTAACCCCGGTTAGGAGGTTATGGAGACGACCGAGAAAGTGATTCCTCCTAAAGCTTGCAAGCATAGCCTTGCAGGCGGGATGGAAAGCCTTCCCGAAAGGGATAGCCTCCATAAAAAGCGAGGTGATGAAAAATGCCAAAGAAAGGTTATACAGGCATCTGCCTAAAGACAGAAGTCGCAGAGCTGCTAAGATCAAAGGCGAAAGCTGAAAACATGGGCTTAAACGAATACTTAACGGCCCAGCTGTTAGGACCGTCCCAACCATGTATCGAGGACTGTCCCAGGACCGTCCCAAACCCCGCACTCCAACAAGCTATCAGCCTTCTCCAAGACCTAAACCAACAAACCAGCTTAAACCAAGTTGCTTTCACGAAAAATAATAGCAAAGGAAGCTCAGATTTAAAAACAGTGGTAGCCCGGGAGAGATTCGAACTCTCGTCAGAGGCTCCAGAGGCCTCCATGCTTGACCGCTACACCACCGGGCTTCATTGTACAAATTTAACACTAAAGGTTCTTTGTAATAACTTTAGCGTTAGGTCTGAGAGAAAACAAGAAATTGTAAACGAATAGCCTGTTCTAACATATTGGTGAAGAAGTCTGCAATTCTTTTGATTGCGGAACCAACTTGGTCATGGCTGTGCATTGAGATATTGAGTTACTTGACCACTAAGACTGGGCAAGGAGCGTTTCTTATCACTCCGTCGCTTACGCTTCCTAGAAGTATCTCCCTTATCCTGCTTATGCCCCTTGCACCTATAACAATTAAATCGAATTCGCCTTCTCTAGCCGTTTTAAGTATTTCTTGAACAGTGTGTCCTTCCCTAAGTAAGGTTTCAACTTGAACTCCTTCAGCCTTAACTTTTTTTTCACCGCTGGCTAATATGCCCGCGCCAGCCTTACGAGCAGCCTCAGCCACTTTCGAAGCTTCTGCGGGGGTCATAACTGGAACTCCATGAGGAGTTAAGGTAGTCGGTTCAGGAATGACCAACGGGGTTATTCTAACTGAATACGCATGGATCAAAGTGATTTTACCATCAAACTTTTTAGCTATCCTAGTGGCTATTTCCAACGCTCTTACCGAGTGTTCAGAACCATCCAATGGAACCAAAATCTTTTCAAACAAGCCTGTCAGCCTCAATTCAATCTAAACGTTATTTGCTATTTTTAAATTTAGTGTTACTTCCAGTTTTCCAAGAAATTCCATTATGTTACGTTTGAAAAATAAGAGAAAAGTGTTTAATTTATAGGAAAATAAAAGAATAAGCTGGACTCAAGAGTTGAGTTAGGCGCGCATGCTTGGTTCAAAATTGCGTGCTAAAGATAAATATCGGTTCAAGTTCTATTGATTTGGTCAGAATGCAAATATTTAAGAACCCCAGCATCTTGATTTGTTCAAGTGCGTTTCTATTGGCGTTAGGCACCTATCTGTGTACGATAGAAGTACCCGTTTGGATTGGTGACCCCGCGATGGAGTGGGGCGAGTATGAACTTATGCGTGCCTACTTACCTTTCGGCTTCTTTCTCTTGATTCCGGCTCTCCTGTTTCTCATTTATGGAATCGTCTTAGGAGTGAGAAAGCTACCAGCTGCCCAGTTGAGAACGGCTTTCTCAAGGGTTAGCTTAATCGTCGGCTTGACGCTGGGCCTTCTGGCTTTAACTTCATCCTTCTTACCTTGGGTAATTGCTGAAAGGACTGAACCATTTATTGAAACTCGAGCAGGCACATTTAATGTAGGGCAGTATCATGCGCTGACGGGGGTTAACCTTATGACGGGCATCAACAATATGGAGGGCGATGTGATATCCCTTGTGTTTGTAGGAGCAATAATCGGCATTTTACACATTCCTCTTCTCACTTTCCTTGAGAGAGAAAGAACAAATGCCATGAGAGCATTCCTGTTCTTGTTAGGCGGTATATGTATTATCTGTCCAGTCGCATTAATATATGCACACAGAATCTGGTGGATCAGTTTGCGCGTTGATGGAGCATTAGGGTTTTCAGTGACGTTCGAAAGTCCGGGGATAGGTTTCCTAATCGCCACCTCATGCGCAATTGGGCTAATCGCTTCCGGGCTAATCACTACCATAAAGTTAGCTCGACAACGCATGCATGCATGCAACAAAGTGCTTCTTTCATTTATGGTTGAAGAGGAGAAGGGATAGATAAGTTGCGATGGACGAGAATTCTTGGCTTTGCAACTGTCTATTTCTTCATCCTCTTTATCCATTTTGTCTTCTTTATAATCCGTACATACATAGGTACTCCTGAAGTGGCATGGTATTTTCAGCATCCTTTGGAAGGTCTGCGCACAATAATTTTTGAGTTGAGTCATAACCCCATTCTAATTATTCCATTTTTCCTTATGGCACTCTATGCACTAATCTTTGGCTTCGTAACTGACTTGGTTTTCAGCTTTCTCAAAAGGCACATTCGACTTAGAAAGCAAAGAGCAGAATAATGCGCGCTGGATAAGGGGATGGCATCGAGGGTTATGAATGGAAAATCTTTATCGAAGTTAAACATAGGCTGAATCATGTACGTACTTTTCATTGCGATAGATTCAAATCAACAAACGCACCTGTTTTAATCAAGGACGGCGTGTTCGGAAAAGGAAAATCATGAGCGAGAAAAAGAGGATAATAATTCACGTGGACATGGACCATTTCTTCACGGCTGTTGAGGAGAGAGAACACCCTGAATTTAAGGGTAAACCGGTAATTGTAGGGGCTGACCCGAAAGAAGGAAAGGGTAGAGGGGTTGTCAGCACCTGCAACTATAAATCTAGAAAGTTCGGTGTCGGGTCCGGCATGCCAATCTCAAGGGCTTGGAAGCTTTGTCCAGAGGCCATCTACTTGCCAGTTAATTATGAACTTTACACCAAGGTTTCTAACGAAATTATGGATATGCTGCGGAAATACGCAGACAAGTTCGAGCAGTGGGGCATAGATGAGGCTTTTCTGGACGTAACCTCAAAAGTGAAGGGTTATGCGGAAGCCGAAGCCCTAGCACGCCAAATAAAAAACGAAATTTACGAGAAGGAAAGGCTTACATGTTCAATAGGCATAGGTTCAAACAAGCTTGTAGCCAAAATAGCCAGCGACTTCCAAAAGCCAGACGGCTTAACAATTGTTAAAAAAGAAAATGCTGAAAAATTTCTTGCTCCACTGCCAGTGCGCAAGCTTTTGTGGGTTGGGCGGAAGACTGAGCAGAAACTGAAGGCTATGGGAATCAAAACCGTAGGCGACTTAGCCCGTTACGACCCTACAATGCTGGCTGAAGCCTTCGGTGTTATGGGCACACAGCTTTATTTGATGGCGCGTGGAATTGATAAAAGCGAAGTTCAAGAAAGAAGCGAGGTTAAATCCATCAGCCGCGACGTAACCTTTGAAGAGGATACGGATGATTTCGATGCTGTCCTAAACACTTTGGATAGGCTTTCTGAAAAGGTGCATAAGGACGTTTTGGAGCAAAACCTCTGTTTCAAAACGGTTACGGTTAAGGTTCGCTATGAAAATTTTGAGACTCACACGCACAGCAAGACTTTGCCCTTCATAACTAACCGTTTACAAGATTTGGAGAAGACGGCAAGAGGACTGGTGCAGGATTATTTTAAGCCTTACAGAAAAATACGGCTTGTAGGTGTGAGAGTGTCAAATTTTGTTTCAGCGGAAAAACAGAAAAAGCTGACTTAGGTTGGAACAAGCTTCCATTTGCACCATAGGTTTGAGGGTTCTTTGCAGACGTTTAGCTTCGATTTTAGCCATGATTTCATGGTCTTCAACGCTTTCCAGACGGATGTTCACTCATGCATGGCACCTGTGTGAAGATTAACAAGTTATATGACTTAATCTTTTAAACTTAACCAGTGGAGATGTCTCCCGCAATTCCCCTTTTTTTATCGTTTTTCTGTCCTAGGCTATGTGCGTCGCACATTATAATGAAGAAGGCTTATAGGGGCTATGTTTTACGCCGCACTTTCTAAGCTTGCTTAGCGAGGAGTCCGGGGTTCCAATCCCCGTGGGTTCAAATCTCTCCGGATCTGCGCAGATAATCGCCAGTGAACTACCTTTCTCTCGGTGAGAGAGATTTTTTCTTTGGAAGAACTTTCTATTAACCCTTCAGGCTCTTATCCACAACGGCGGTTGTTGTTGTTCTCTGAATTTTTTGCTTACCAACAACAACTCCCATCCGCTCTAAGCTCTTGCGTGTTCTTCTCCACTTTTTTCTTAAGCCTTCGAGCTTTTTGTAGAAAACTGCTGAAACGATACTCCCCTATCGTTTTCACACCCCTTCCCCTCTACGTATCCCTAGCTCATTCTGTCTTCGCAAAAAAAACATGCCTATGTTAACCCATGCCCATTCAACATCAACTGAAAAAATTGGTGTTGATTATGGTGCCATTAAAAATTTTCTTTTGGTACCAAAATAAGCGTCTTCACAAGACGCTTCTTATTCGATGACAGTCAATTAGTCGTTAACCACGTTAACGCAGACCAGAAGTGTAATTTTGAACACTTACGTAAACTCCGAGATGAAGTTAGAAGACGCTTGAGAGTCAAAG
>DAOUTL010000150.1 GCA_030626685.1 Candidatus Bathyarchaeota archaeon
CTTATGAGAAATCAAAGCGTTTGGGTTCCGGGGGGAGTATGGTCGCAAGGCTGAAACTTAAAGGAATTGACGGAAGGGCACCACAAGATGTGGATCCTGTGGCTTAATTTGACTCAACACTGGAAAACTCACCAGGTCCAGACATAGGTAGGACTGACAGATTGATAGCTCTTTCTTAATTCTATGGGTGGTGGTGCATGGCCGTTCTTAGTTGGTGGAGTGATTTGTCTGGTTAATTCCGTTAACGAACGAGACTATCACTTGCTAAATAGCACTTTTTTTTCATAGAATATATGCTTCTTAGAGGGACTGGCTTTGTCTAAATTGCTGGAAGTTGGTAGCAATAACAGGTCTGTGATGCCCTTAGATGTTCTGGGCAGCGCACGGGCTACAATAGGATAGTAAATGAGTTTGTTCAACTTTGCTCGAAAAGGGCTGTGGAATCTTAAAGCTGTCCTTTACATGGAATCACGCTTTGAAATTTTTACGTGTAAACTAGGAATACCTAGTAAGTGTATGTCATCAACGTGCACTGAATACGTCCCTGCCCTTTGTACACACCGCCCGTCGCTCCTACCGATTGGATGAGTTGGTGAGTGGATTGGAGTAACAGCTATCTTCCTGTAAGATTGGTGTATTCTTTAAAATTTGCAAACTAGATTATCTAGAGGAAGGAGAAGTCGTAACAAGGTTTCCGTAGGTGAACCTGCGGAAGGATCATTATCGGTAACAAGCACATGATTATTTTATGCGCTAATAATTAAACTGTGTATTTTACTTTCTTAAATTCACTTTTCTGTGTAATGCTCTTATGCATCGGAAAATTAATAGCAAGAAAAAGATTAAAATTGAATCTGTTAACGTTGAATCTTTTGGTTACTGCAACTTTGACGAATGCTGCTAAATGCGAAAATGTACAATAAATTGCAGAATTTTGTGAGTCATTAATTCTTTTAACGTAATTTTTGTCTACATAACTTTGTTAAGCGACATACGAGATTGATTTTTAGTTATTTGATGTTTCACAATACTTTAATTTTGTGATGATACTAAAATTTTCAGATGATGTGTGAAAAATTATCATTTTTTACCAAAACTTTGTTTATTTCAAATCAAAATTTACACCAGTATTCATTTCTGAACGAAATTTCCATCCATCATTCTATCCAGACACTCGATAAGTGTTGTAACAGAGAAGATACGAATAGCTAGCTCCACTATGTAACTGGAAGATGTGTTACATGCATGTCGTTTCTACACGGTGGATACTCTGTGCTATTGGGTGAATGTTTTCTTCAAATGATTGGAACAACGAATAGATATTTTTCCATGTGCGCGTTGTACTCAGCCTCATGTAAGAGAACCTGTCAAATTTAAGCATATTATTAGGCAGTGGAAGAGAAACAAAAATGGACTTTCTAAGTAATGGCGAATGAAAGGAAAGTAGTCTAATCTATAAATCTATTATAAACGGAATACTAACTTGTAGTTTTGTTCTTTGAATGGCCCTTGATGATAACAATCTCAATCAAATATGAGATCCCAGAGGGTTATTTGCCCGTATGTTGACAAATCAGGAGCTAGCTTCAACGATCTCGCAGAGTAGCGCTCTTTGATATTAGAGCTCGAAGCTTGTGGTGATACTCACAAAAGACTAATCATTGGTGAGAGACCTTTAGCGTACAAGTACCGTGAGGGAAAAATGAAAAGAACTTTGGAGAGAGAGTTAAACAGTATGTGAACATGTTAGTAGCAAGCGGATCAAGCTAATGAGCATTTCTTCAAGACAATGACATCCAACTTATACTCTAAGACTAGATGTAAGTTTTCAGGTTGGCTTGTCAAGATGAGAGGTATAGATGTTTAGATCTAAACTGATCCGACCCGTCTGGAAACACGGACCAAGGAGTCTAGTATTGGTGCACGTATGTGAAAAGCTAACATTCCTATACACAGGTAACTTAAATCGTGTTCATCGTGTCATGATGATAGTATCGCGGGCAGTGTTTTTACCTAGCAAGAGCATGGATACTAGGACCCGAAAGATGGTGAACTATACTTGTGCAGGGTTAAGTCAGGAGAAATTCTGTTGGAGGCTCGAAGCGATACTGACGTGCAAATCGTTCGTTGGATACAAGTATAGGGGCGAAAGACTAATCGAACTCTCTAGTAGCTGGTTTCTCCCGAAGTTTCCCTCAGGATAGCTAGAGAGAGTTCGTGGACAGTTACATGAGGTAAAGCAAATGATTAGAGCTCATGGGATTGAAACAATCTCGGTCTATTCTTAAACTTTAAATGGGTGTGAAGCGATGCTTTCTTACGTGAAGTGTCGCATTGAATGTGATCTCTTAGTGGGCCACTTTTGGTAAGCAGAACTGGCAATGTGGGATGTTCCAGACGAGTAGTTAAGAAGCTAAAGTCATCGCTTATTCTGATACCATAAAGGGTGTTACTTGATTTGGACAGCAGGACGATGGTCATGGAAGTTGAAATTCGCTAAGGAGTGTGTAACAACTCACCTGCCGAATCAATCAGCCCCGAAAATGGATGGCGCTCAAGCGAATCTTTCAAACTGCGCTACTGACGTAAATGATATAGCTGACAGTAAGTAGGGAGGTGGAGCGGTTGTCTTGAAGTTACAAGTGCAAGCTTTAATGGAGCAGTCGTTTGTGCAGATCTTGGTGTTAGTAGCAAATATTCATCCGAGAATTATGAATGCTGAGGTGGAGTAAGGTTCCATGTCAACATCAGTTGCACATGGGTTACCCGGCCCTAAGACAAACTGTAATTATTATACACGACAGTTTCAATGTCTTTTTCAAAAGGGTGTCGGGTTAATATTCCTGAAGTACTTATTATGGTGTTGAAGCGGTAACGCAACGCAACTCGGTTACTGCGGCTGAAGTTCCCATAGGAGATCTCTACTCCTATTGAACGTTCTATGATCATGGAATAAGTTTGCCTTGAGATCGGATTATAGTACATCCAGACCATTGCGCTTTTCGCAATGTATGGTACACTTTGGACGTTTCATAAAAAACTGTGCATCTACTTGCGATCATATTTTATCCGTATTGATAACCGCAACAGGTCTCTAAGGTCAAAAGCCTCTGGTTAATAGAATAAAGTGGGTAAGGGAAGTCGGCAAAATGGTTCTGTAAGTTTGCGATAAGGAATGGCTCATTAGGTTGGGTTAAAGGGCTCATGAAAGAAGCTGTTTGGAGCTACAGACTGCTGGTCTTGATTCAGAGTCGTAATCGGAAGGTCTATAGATACAGATGGATGACGACATGAGACGTACACTTTTGAAAAAAAGTTTACTTTTCCGTTAACGATGAACAACTAATAGTGAACTGGTGCTAACCACAGGAACCCGACTGTTTAATTAAAACAAAGCATTTTGAAGGATCTGACGGTTGTTGATACAATGTGATTTCTGCCCAGTGCTCTGAATGTCACAGTGAAGAAATTCAAACAAGCGCGGGTAAACGGCGGGAGTAACTATGACTCTCTTAAGGTAGCTAAATGCCTCGTCATCTAATTAGTGACGCGCATGAATGGATTAACGAGATTCCCACTGTC
>DAOUTL010000149.1 GCA_030626685.1 Candidatus Bathyarchaeota archaeon
CTTTTCTCCAGAAAACTTTGAACCTGTTTTTTCTTCTTTGTGTAAAGGACTTAAAGTTAAGTTGAGGGTTGTCGGCGAAACGAATCGTGGATGGGTTCAGATAGAAGTTTCCGGCGAAGATGAAATTGCAGCGTTACATTTCCTTGACCGAGAAATGGGGGTGGCGCCAGTTTCTCTGGATAACCTGAAAAAGTTTTCTGTCATACGGGGAAGAGTTGTTTTTTCGGGAAAAAGCAAAAATGATCTTTATGTGGACATAGGCGTTTTCTCTCCGGAAACCTATGATTCTGTTCTTCCATTACAGAGGCTGCAAGCTCAGCTGGCTGACGGAAAGAAGCTTCCGCTTCAAGGGCTGGTTGAGCTTTTTTGCCTATATGACAATTTGCCTCTTGAAGTCAAGGTTGTGCAGGACGTTGACGCCCAAAAAAATTGGATTGAAGCTGAACTGTCGGAATCACAGCTTTCTCAAATCACCAGCTGGATTCGCTCTAGTTTCGATCGATTAATCGTTTTAGGCGCGTTTTTCTCCGATGTTGAACGTGCTGTAAAGCTGTCGAGGCACCTTCGCGACGTCATCAAAATCGAATCCTTAGGGATGCTTGAACACGTTGTTCTTTGCAAATTGGGAACCGACGCTGTGGGGCTCATACCGAAGCTTGGACGTTTTCTTCCCGACGCTGTCTTTGTTCCGTTTTCTCCAAGGAAAATTCGGCAACTTATTGAGAGACCGTTTCTTTGACTGGCGACTCACTTTAAGCGGAGGTGTAGGGCGTCGTTTAGTGATTTCCAGTCTACGAGCGTGTTAACACAGCCGTCTCGAAGCAGGGCGACGCCTTGGCCTATGACTCCTAGTTTTTCGCAGAGAAAGCTTCCGAGGACGAGTTCTTTGAAACAAGCGACGCCGAGAGAGGCTTTAGGTTTTATTTCGAGGAAGATTTTTTTGGCTATGCTGCCACCGGGTAGGATGAATGTGCCTTTGTATCCTAGTGTTTTTGTTAGGTGGATGATCTTTTTTAGGTTGCATTTTCCGCATTCTTGGCATTCGTAGCCGTATTCTCCTAGTTCCGCGGGGCATTCTCTGGAGCGTAGACACTGGGGTAGCAGCAGTATTCTCTCGCTGTAGGGTGTAGATGCGAATTTTTCTCTAGAGGCACTGTTTTTTGTCTTTACGTAAAGTTGAAAGAATTCTTTTTCGTCTACTCCCATTTTGGCTGCGAGTTGTTCTAGTTTCTGAATTGCGACGCCGCTGAATTTTGATTCGGCAAGTTTTTCTATTACACGCATGACGGAACCGCTTTCTCTTCTTTTCATGTGTTCCGGTGTCTCCAGTTATAGATTAGCTATTGAACTTTTTAGTATCAACCCTGCATGCATGCACCAAGGTCAGAGGTTCAATATAAAGGTTAAGCGAAAAAGGGTGGTGGGCCGGGCAGGACTTGAACCTGCGACCTCAGCCTCGTAAAGGCTGCGTCCTAACCACGCTAGACTACCGGCCCGTTGTTCAAAATTATGGTATTAAATGTTTTATAAAGAGTGCGCGTGAGTTGAAGGTATCACCTGCAAATCTCTTTCTCTCTGTAGATAGACGGCCCCAACTTTTCTTTATATTACCCCCAACATTCCCAAGTGTATTTTCGGTCATCGTGGTTTCCACTGAAGTTTTTCAAGGGGCTTCAGTTCGGCAAAACTCAGCAGGTCTTACATGATTCGGTTGGTCGGGTGGTATGGACTAAAACTTTTGTTTAAATAGTCATGATGGGTTAATGAAGGAGAGAGTATTCGAAAGGGATTGGTGTTACAATCTGGTAGAAGCTAAAGGCTTTTGTTCACAAAATAGTGAGGGTCTTAATGGATCTAGAGATAACCTTCGGTGTGCCTAAGAACCAAAAGGTTAGAGTAGCCAAAATCATCTACGAAGCCTTTGAAAACAAATTTGAGAACATTTTTGGCCCTAAGAAACAGAGCATTCCTTTAATATCTAAACATTTACGGAACAATAGAATAGTGGTAGCCATCCGTGAAGGTATCGTTGTGGGCGTTGGAGGATTAGAGTTCAAAGGGAAAAGATTCTTTGATGTAAGTTTTTGGCAACTATTGCGGGAACTCAAATTTGGGATTTTTAGAGTCATGTTCTTAGGTTGGATATTTTACAACAAAGTCGAAGAGAAAGAATTATTAGTAGACGCGCTGGCAGTGGCCAGAAATATACGTGGCAAAGGAATAGGAAGCAAATTAATCAACTTCATAATTGATTTCGCACGCTCAAGAGGATATGAACAAGTCAAACTCTTCGTAATAGACGCAAACGAAAAAGCCAAAAAACTTTACGAAAGAATAGGTTTCAAAAAAGTGAAAGCCCATAGAATACCTCTCCCTTGGAACAGAATTTTTGGTTTTAACAGAACAAGCGAAATGACATATAGGATTTAAGTTACACCTATCATATTCTAAAATTCCGAATCCCCCCTCATTATCTCGTCAAAAATAGGCTGGTTTGGATTTGGTCGGGCGGGCAGGACTTTCATGAAGTGAAACCTTCATTTTGAAATCGCCGAGCTGAGGACTTTGCCTTCAGCTCTCCTGCGACACTCCGGTTTCTGCGTTGTGCGCTTGGTAGGCTGAGCAACACCTACCATGGGTGGATGTCTACAGCGTCTCCGTCAGCTAGAGCCATTTGGCCTATGCTGGCTCGGAAGCTCTACCAAGCTGAGCTACCGCCCGTTGCCCGACCAAAAGATAGGGAAATTGAAACAGATATATTAACTTTAATCCAGTTGGCGCCTCTGCACGGATTTAGATTGCTTGAGAAACTTTTGCTGAATGACGTTTTTCATAATCTTCGCGTGCTTTTTGGATGCATTGCTTTACCTCAGCTCGTACGGCTTCACGTAAAGCCATTACTCTGTCCTTAACTTCCGACCAGCGTTTGATATCTTGGATCTCCAATGCGAGCTTACGTCTTTTTCGCTTTTCTTCATGTTTCAGCGGCAATGATTGAAGTAACGAAATTACTTCAATACGCTTATGGATATCAAGTTGAAGGTAGTCTTGGCGATGTTTCCTTTCACCCTTCTTTTGTGCTATACGAAGAATTGGATGATATAGCAATTTTACTAGCTTATCTTTGATGCCTTTGAGAATTTCAAGGGCCTCGCTATGTAGCCATAGCCTGAGATCAAGATAAATTCCATGTTTTGTAATATTTATGGTGTCCTCTGAGTCAAAGTAGCCAGCTAAGAAGTGCAAGAAACATTTATTGTCATTTAAGATCCATTTTGGAACGCCTTTGGGCTTCCTTACCAGAAATTTGAAAGATTGGTCTGGATCACATTGAAGCGTCCAGTCGAACCGCGGTCTTGGTATTTCATCACGCTTCATGTGTCGACACGAAATGAATCTAACCCTACCGTAATCACTAAAGACATCTTTGAAGAGGTTTATCATGGCCGGATGGGTGGTTCCAGTGGTAGCTCTAATTTGCTTACCTATCTTCTGTGCGGACGCATCTCCACATCGCAACCCGATTAGTTAAGCTTTATCAACGAAACTTTTAGGAAACGTTTTCGTGCTCATAGGAGGGCTCCAGTTAAGCTATTAA
>DAOUTL010000014.1 GCA_030626685.1 Candidatus Bathyarchaeota archaeon
ACACAGAAACCCCTTGTGAAAACTGTTCCGGCCTAACATTAACATTCTTGAACAATCAGAGCAATACTTTACGGAATTGGAACCCGCGTTTTAACAGGGAAATGCTAATTTTCCGGATGCTAACGCTGGCCTAAGGCTCTCAACGAAGAGTTTGCAAATACCTAGTATAAAAGCACAAACCGAAAGTGGATTTCCATGTTAGGTTTGTTTTAGGAAGGGTTTAACTATTTTGTGAAACTTACGGGGAATATGTCTGCAAATTCCGCATGAAGAATGCCTTGTTTCACTATCTTTTCGCCGAAGAGGGATATGGTTCGCGCGAGCGCGCGCGCTATCTTCAAATTCCTTCTGTTCCAATTCTTTTTCGAAGACGATTCCAACCATCTCGCACACTTTCTCTAATATACATCTCGTTTGTTGAACATCCCCCTTGCTTACACCTTCATGCATAATTTTGTGTCGAAAATCCCTGCAGGCCCGAAGGCGACGATATTCTGTCTCATTTATAAGTCGCTTTTTCCTCAGAAAATCAAGTACCGCAGTAATCTGTATGGATTTATCTATCTTGAACCCCTCATGTAATCTGAATTTTTTGCCCGTTTGAATGATTATTTTTTCGAAACTTAACGATGCCAAGTAGGCAGACAATTCACTAAAACCGCTTAGATAGTCTCTGTACTTGAAGACACTGATAGCATATCGCACAATGTTTAATGTTTCGACATCAGAGCTGTATAATGGCATATTTGCCCCCAAGGTTTTAACGTGGATTGTTGAATAAAAGATTTCAGGAATTTACATCAAAAAAAAAGAGCACCCACAAAGCGTGAATCTTCTATTTGTCTCGATGTTCTCTGACCCACTGCATTGTCTTTTCTCGGTATTCTTTTCCTCTAATCCCTTTTTGTTTTAATTCCTCTACAAATTCTGCAAATCGAGCCTGATCCTGCCTTATCGCTCTATGTTTGGAGTTCGGAACGTGTTTGACTCTACGAGGCATATACTCAGTGTCTATTCCCAACTTCGCGGGGTCAATATCCAATGATCTTTTCCGACAAATGCTTTGGAAAAGACATCCATTGCAGTCAGGATTTTTCGGGAAGCAATGTCCTCCTCTGATTGCCTGCCTTCCAGTACTCCATAATGGTTCATCCAAAAGGTACGGTTTATCGGGGAAAACCTGTTTTGCAAAGGATTGTATTTTCAAATCGGCTGGGCTGTCTTCTCCATGATACTTGTCAATAGAAGGGTCTATGATGCCTATTCGGCAAGCCAGTCTGTACACAAGAGAGTCAACCGGGATCTTGTAAGTGGTCATGTCGATTTTCAAGTTTGGTACTAGCTCGTGTAGCCACCGCACTGCTAGCCTCGAGGTCTTGACACCGAGATAAGGCACCTTGAAGTCATGTAACATAGAGTCAAGTAGTTCCGCAGCATCCCATTCTTTTCGAGCAACGATTTTTCTCGCAAGTTTATGCAGTCTGGACAAGGAAGAATAGAACAAATCGGTCCACTTCTCTGCTGTCATTCCTTGCCTTGGGATGAGCAGAGTTATTTGCTCCCTAGGGATTAGCCTTTTTAGAGCTTCTTGATTAACCACTGTAATAGTATTTTTAAGGGCTTTCTCTGCTGTTGTTCTTTGATCAAAACGTGCATCAATGAGGATTGCCAAGACCCTTTCGAAGTCATCCGCAAAAAACTCTTCAGAATCTTTCTGCCTGAACCAGATCATGAATGGGTCTGGTGCTCGATTTCTAGTATAAGCAGTGATTATGTTTTTGATTTTCGCTAGCCATTTTTCTTGCAGATTATTATTTTGTTCCATAGCACCAACTAGCCTCTTAGCAGATTATGAGTATGCCAAAGCTCAATTTACAGGTTACGCAAATCTTAACCGTGCACTCTTCCACTCTTTTCCTTTCGTCCCATACTCTTATGAGTAACATCAGCCTTTCCACCTACTCTTAATACTGTAAAGTTACGGTTAACATGAACGTGTAGTTGCCTGACATAAGATTGGAACTGAGAGAAATTGTAAGATCTGGCGATGATGCATTTACTTCACCACGCGCTTATGATTTGAAGCCTGCTTCGATTACTTTTATCTTTTCAATTTTCTCTCTAATGGCGGATTCGACAAACTGTTGCCGGTTGTAGTTGAACTCTGGAAAGGCCTTCATTATACGGTCTATTTCATCAACCATCGGTTTTGGCAACCGTACGTTAACTCTTTCAATCTTCCGTTTCTTCGTCTTCGGCACGACAACTTCACTCTACAGACAATATTAGGAGCCATCACTCACACCACACAATTTTTAAGTTGTCGGCTTTAATTGAACTGGGGTTTTTACATTGGCGGAGAAAGAATTGGATCTAAGGGAAGTCGTCAAAATCTTCGAGGAGAGTTGGAAGGAATTGGTAGAGGAATATGCTGAAGCAAGGACGTTATCAACCTTTTGCTCTGAGGCAGATGTAGAGCTACATCTTGCGCATAAGCTTCTGAATAATCTACCAAGTGAAACTGTTCATACACAGTTTGCTGCACCATTTGAGGTTGAGCGTCTCGGAGGTGAACTACTGGGCTTGGGCAGGGTCAAAATGAGAAGGTGTTTCATAACAGATATCGCTATTATTGACCCTATTGAGGCTCGTCCATACCTATTTGCTGAGCTAAAATTCACTCCTATATACTGGGGTTATCTAGGGCTTTACCTTGCACGCAAAAAGATATTGTCTAAAGAAGCTGTTGACGAACTGAAAAGAGCCTTGAACAGAAGCATAGGCTATCTGCAAAGAGTAAGGCAAGCTGAGCCAACTCAGAAAGATATTGAGAAAATATACCTAGGACTTGATAAACAAGGTCGCACACAAGTGGACAAGTTAATAGGAATAATTAATGACTTCGAGAAGAAGGAACAAGAAACCGTTGCCGGATACCTTTGCGTTATTGACGAAATCTGTCCAAACATAAAAGAAATACTTCAAAAAGCGATCAAGAAGTACAATCCGCCAAGTCAGTTCAAAATTCTAGCTGAACACTTCAATGTATATGAAAGTTTAGTGAAAACGCTAGAAAAACTCTAGAAACTATTTTACGGCTACCTGATCGGATTAATTCAAATCAAAGTTAGAAGAAGATGTATGGACACATTCAGAAAGTGTAAAAAGATACATTTGGGATCTCATCCAAATTCGCGCGCGCCACGAGGACACCATTTCAGGCTTCTCTTAAAGATTTTCCACATCCGCGTCAATTTTAGGTTCTAGTCGTATTGGCTAAAACCTTAGCTCTGATTATGTCACCATGATTGTGTGTGAGGATGAGTTAGACGTGAAGATTCTGTGGGCGCTTCAGGGTGTTGGCATGTCCACTGCGGAGTTAGCGGAGGAGCTATATATAGATCGTTGGACCGTGCTGCGTAGGATCCAACGGATGAATAAGCGTTTTCATCGTGAACTCAGTAGGCCTATCGCGGAGAAACGTGGACATAAGTGGGTTTTAATTTCGGCGTTGCAAGGTGTTTGGGGCGCAAAAATGCAAGAGGTAAAAGAAAACGAGTTTTAGGGGCTTAGTGATTTATGGAGGAAACGATAAAACAAGTCACCGTTTCCGATCACGGGGTTCATCCTAAAGCGCGGGGGGGTTGGATTTGAATCTTCCCACCGTGGGGATATCACCCGCAAATTTCCTCTTTATTCTAGGGCGCTCGATATATCGTTCTCAAATGTAGTAATGGTGGGCAGAGTATCCACCTTCGGTCTTTCTTAGTTTCATTGACTTTATATCATCAAGGATCTTTTTGATATTCTGTTCCACATTGGCTTTCTCTTCACTTTCGCTGGTTGTTATTAGGGTACCGCTTATGCCTATTTTCTTATAAATCTCAAGCTTTCTGTACCATCTTTCTCGATAGCTGATGTTCTTCATAAGGCCGAGGTGTTCCCAATAGTAGACGTTATCGTTGACGAAGAGTTTGAAGTCTGGTATCAACCGAAATTCTTGTAAGAACTCTTTTGGCTCAGGTTCAAAGTGAATTTCGTTTTCATCTAGCGCTTTTGCAATGATACATTCGATTTTACTGCGGAGTTCGATAGTTTTCCCATCTTTTCTGGTCATGAGGTAAGGTTTGAAAGGAGAGGTCTTATGTCCAAATAATAGGGTTTTGCGTCTTTCTATTGATGAGTTTTCGTAAGCGTTGGATAAGATAATCGGCAGGTTATCTCTCAATTTATCATGGATTAGCAGATGCAGTTTCTTTCTAGGTCTTGTAAAAGCAGTATATAGGAGTTCCCTAGTGGTAAATGGAGTCAAATCCGAAAGAACAAGTAGGACGTGATCAAAGTCGCTTCCTTGCGACTTGTGAACTGTGATAGCGTATCCAAGGTCTATTCTTCGATCTCCTTCTTTACGGAAAATCTCTTTCTCTATCTTCCTTTCAAGGAATTCAATACTTCGTTGTGCATATATGTCGTCGATATATTCGGCTTTCAGCGTCTCGATATCATCAAAGCTAATTTCCCTTTCGCCTTCTATGTATCCTATTGACCCATTGGCTAGTCCGAGTATTCTTCTCCATCCTCTCCGATCTTTAAGATTGTGATATATGTTATGTTCACAGATGAGCTTTGTACCAGGCAGGAACTCAACGTTTCCATCAAGGACAACGTTCATATTAATCGCTTGAGATCCAAAATCACCCATCCTTCTAGGACTTAAGATTTGAACACTATCGAGATTTAGAGTGCCACCCATCTCAAAAATCTCTTTGAAAACATCAAAAATGGAGTCATTTATGAGACCATCTCCTACTTGGTATAGCTGCTTCAACACTATATTCTTCAGGTCCTGTTCGTCCATGTAATATCGTGTTTCAAGCGTGTCATCTTTGTCTGCGTTGTCTTTCTGCGTACCAAGTGCATCTTCTATTTCCGTCGGAAATGGTTGCTCCTCACCACCAAAAAGGTCAGAAAATTTTCCTAATCTTGTCGTAGGATCAAATCTCAAGTTTGACTCTAAGCGCATTGTTTTTTCTTCAAGGCCGATTTTCTTAACGTAAAAGATTGTGTCCACTAGAGGCTTCCCAATTCCTATTGGCGGTAGCTGTCTTTCATCACCAACAACGATCAGATGCTCTAAAACATCCGGGTTTATCAGACTCAACAGTGTGAAGAGCAGGATCTCGTCAACCATGGACGCTTCATCAATTATGACGACTTTGGGATTGGATTTCCACCTTTCTGCTAACAACCTGAATTCCTTCAATAGCCACAGCTTTCCGTTCAGGATTTTGTCTATAAGATCTCTTAGTCTTCGAATCTCCCTAGCCCTTTCCCCAGTAGCCAATCTGTAGTCGAAAAATCCCCTGTATAAGAATCTATGAATTGTCGAAACATAGATTTGTTTCTCCCTATGCAAATCCAGCTCCTTGAGTCTGTTCAGGATCACAAGGCTAGCTTTCCCAGTTGGAGTGAAGACGTAGATTGGCAGTTTCCTGTCCTTTCTGAATTTCGTAATCAGATTTATGACGGCAGTAGTTTTCCCGCTGCCGGCTTTTCCACTGAGGACAAACAATCCACTTTTTAGAGTATTTGGATACAGTTCATTTCTTTCGTCTAGAAAGAGTTTTTCGGTTTCTACGTTAAGTTTGTCTTTGAATCGTTTGTGCTCATCCTTTACTATGTTCTGAACATCTATGGTATCATTCTCGGCAAGACTATGTTCTTTCCTTGATAATCTGTCTACAAAACGCTCAATCGCCTTTTCTATCTCTTCGATTTCCCTGAGTTGATAATCAACTTCGCCGTCTACGATCGATTTCTTTATCAGGAATTTATCTTTGAATACCGCTTGCTTTTCATATTTAGACAGTGTATGAGCATCGATACTGAGTTTTTCAGTGATGTAATAAAGGGGGTATTCCTTTATGTTTTGGATGATTTCCTCCCGAGTCAGATATGAGACGCCCTCTCGCTGTCCAGTGTCCTTTAATATTTTGGTTATTACGCATCGAAGTCTTTCAGGAGATAAGGCGTCGTAAGAGATTTCTCGGTCAACATATTTGGGGTCTGGGATCAGAGCTGTGTCAAACTGAAATAAACTTATCCCATAGTCACTTTCGTCCATTCTCCAGTGGTCTTTCTCATCAAAGTGATAGTTTTCGAGCAGCACATAGGGGTTCTTCTTTGCAGTCTCTAATCCCACCTTATCCAGTATCTTCAAAATGTTTCTGAACTGTTGTGCTGTGAACTCAAATAATGATAAGAACTCAATTCGGTCTTTGTCTCTCTCGATTATTCGTAGGGCGTTAGAAACAGAAGTTGATGCATTTGGATACTTGCGTGCTTTGAAGAATTCTTCAACGCTGCCAAAATTCTGCTTGATATATTCTTCGACCTTTCGTGTTACGCTCTTGAACTTTTTGCCAAAAATCTGCGCGCGAGCGAGGAATACTTGAACGGCAATTTTGAACCCAGGGTATTCTCCCCTTTCTTTCCAAGCGATCTGGAGTAGAGATTCAAGCTTTTTCTCTATTGCCTCTAGCTTGGAATATTGTACAATTCCATGCCCTTTCATTTTTTCTAGTGATTTTCTGATCAGGTAGAGAAGATAGATACATTTGTCGCTTGGCAAAAGCCTAGATACATACTTAAAATGGTCAACAATCGTGCTTTCCTCTACTGGTATTGCTATATCCTTTAGTTGTTTCCACCTTTCACCCTTCTCTATCTCGTCGGCTTCCTCGAACCACGCGATATATTCATGATAAGGCAATACGAATGATAGATTAGGTTCGAGAAGGATCTGCAACTGCCAAGCAAGTTTTGGTGTGTTCTCCATATGAGGCAAGGATTGTGTCTTGTCATGGAGTTCGTCAGGTATTTTGTATTCCTGAGGCTCATTCTTTCCTCTGACTAGACCTGCACCAAGAAGCAAATATTTGTAATCATCACCAGTGATAGGATTACTGAAATTTGTGTAGAAGAACGCAATGGACTTGTCTTCCTGAATAGCCTCTAGATACTCCTTGACTCTTCTTTCCAACTCCGGTATCGGTACATACCTTTGATAGTCATCTTCTGCAAAACCCAACCTAAAATACCATGTGAAAACTGAAAATCTATCCAAGCTCCATTCAAGTGGAGGCACTTCCCTTCGAAACGCATCTGCTAGCCACCCTTTGAAATCTCCGAAGGGATGCGTATCCTTCACCAAATAGTCTTTGTTTCCCAAAGCATTGATACACCAGTAACAAGGCGGTAGATACTGCTGCTCCTTGAGAGCATTCGAAATTTCCTGCCCTCTGTAATCTTCTTCGATCTCAAGTTTTATTCTTCGCTGGATTCTAGCTGTAAGTAGTGAATAATTCCCCCTACAATAGATATTCCTCTTCGGGTCAACACAGATTTTCCCACTCCAATTGTCATCATGCCAAGCAAACCTTACCGAAACATGCTTAACCGTATTTGACACCCGCCTCTTTTGAATACTAAACTTGCAAACCTAATTTGTTATATGAGGTTATTAAGACCTCTGCAAAACCGATAATTGAAACAGATACGTATGGTATACTTATCTCTTACACAATTATCCGCAAGTGTAATTTTCGCTATTCTTGTTCTGCTTCCATGTCCTCTAAATCTATTTCTGATTCCCAGAGCTCGGCGCACGTAGAACATAGTCCGGTGGTTCCACATTCTTCGCAGAGGGAAGCTCCACACATGTCGCAGTATACGATGTGGTCTTCGGGAATTCCTTTTCCGCAGTTTACACATTTAACCATTTCACGTTCACGTTTCTAAACTGGTTCTTATCCCGTTTAGATTATGTCTTCCTCAAATTCGCATTCTTCTGTCATTTGGTCGTCCCAGCATTCCCAGCATAGCCCATCGCAGGTTTCATACTCTTCTTTGCTTATTTTTCGACCGCAAACTTCGCAATGATGTTCTTCTTTTTCTTCGTTTTCGGTCATTGTGGCCCTCCTATTCCTCTTTTATTACATGCTGTTGTGAATGTAATCTCAATTTGTTCTCTGTCAGCGAGCTGTGCAATCTGCTGCTGCAACTGTGCGGTTTCTTTGTGTGAATGACTTGTGAATACGTGTACGGAGCCGATTTTACAGAAGTTGCATTTCTCGGTCTCTTTTATTTTGAGTGTGTCTTGTTCAATTATTTTGATCGCGTTTTTGGGCAGTTTTTTGATTTTTGGGAAGTAGATTATTTCGCAGGCCCAGATTAATAGTTGAATGGAGAGTCTTGGTAGGATTAACTGCAATTTTTTGTAGTTTTTTCCGCATACTATGTCTAGTGTGTTGTTTTTGACGAAGTCTGGATTGAGGGTGACCAAGTCGTAGTGACCTCTTTTGTAAAGTCCGCCTTTTGGCGTCCGTTCTTCTTCGTGCGTACGTCGAAACTTGTAGCCTTGCATGTCACATCGGAAAGGCGTTAGATATTTATGATGAACGAGGGTTGTCTCAAATCCGTCGAGAGTAGTTTGTGAATTTTCTCCATGCTGTTTTAGTTGTTCTCGGGTAAGATGATAGAGAACAGAGTGAATATCGTGCTCAGAGAAATAATATTGTGGATAATTTCGAAAAATATCTTGAAGTTCACTGATGATTTTGTTTTTAACATCGTTCCATCGACTTTTTGATTTCATAACTCAGAAGTTTAGACGATCTTAATATAAAAACTTGTTCTCAGATGTCTATGGTGATATCCCCTGCAAATCCCTTTTTTGTAGTTCGCTTCAAAAATTCCATGATCCCTCAGTTAAGCCACACAACAAAAGAAGAGTTCATCCGCGACGCTATACGCTTCAAGCTAACGATGCTTAGCCAGGGATACGAATACATAGAGATCCCAAAAGAACAATTTGGTTTGCTAAATGAAGCAGTGAAAGAAATGAGTGCACCATACTACACTACAGAGGACTTCGTAAACACCCAAATAAAAGAAGCCATAGGAGAATACCAAGAATGGAAACGAATGAGGAAAAGCGTTAAGAAAAACACGTAGCACACGCAATTTGCGTTTTGTTGTAGAGCATGATGTTTTTGGGTGTGGTGCAAACATGTTTGAATCCTACTCTAAGAAGCTGTTTGTTTCGCTAACAGATACAGCACATCAAGCTACTTAAGAAATTCATATCACATCAACTGAAGTACAAGAGTTCATAGGTTCTCTTACAACGCGCGATTAGTATTTCGTTCATCTATAAAACTTAGTTTTCTAAGTTCGCTTGGCTTATAAATACCTAAATCATATAGAACCCATTCGGGCTTAAATTCTTCTTTAGACCTGACTGATGCTTCTTCAACGTAGAACTTGATCGCCAGACGTATCGCTTCCTTGTCGATAGTTATGAATTCTTTGTCGTCTCTGAAGTAGTTTAAGAGGGACATGGCGCATGCTAGTTGTATTGCCCTCATTTCGAGTCTTGGGCTGAAATCCATGCTCTCTTTGTACTTCAGGTATTCTAGTATGGCTTCTCTTGCTTCCACGATTCGTTCATAAGCCCCATGTGTAAGCCGAATTGGTTTGTAAGGAAACATATCTTTGACCAGCGGATGTTTGGTTTCGATGGAGTGTACAAGCGTTAGGTGATCTCTTATTGAGCTTGCTTGATCCATGGTGACTTCGCCTAACGTGAACTTCATCGCGCTTCTAGCTATTTCCTCGAATCTTTTTCTTGTTAGTCTGTGAAGACGGCAGAGCATTCTATCTTCTATAGCGTTGAAGTTTGGGTCTCCTACAGTGGCTTTGTATCCTTTCAGCTGAACTTTGGTGTTGTAGTTCACACTAAAGAAAGAGGTAAACTTGTACGGACCTACAGTTCCTCTCATAGTCTCTTTTTTGATGATCCCTTGTTCCAATGCAACTTTGAGGGGTTCTACCATTCCTCTGGCTTTAAACCAGTCGTTAAATTCCGTGACTATGAAATTGAATTTTCTGCCTTGATATGCTTGGCCTATTTCTATGAAGCGTGCTGGTGTCATGCCGCCGCAGTAACGGTTTCTTCCTGGAAGACCATGTGCACTTACGCCTTTTCTTGGTTTTCCTAGGATCATGTCTAGTGCGGCGAAGGTTTTGCCTGTTCCTGGTTGGCCGAAGAGTGCTAGATTGAATCCTGTTCTCATGGCGCTTTTGCCGGGTTTAGAGACAACTTCTACGTCGGCTATGGAGTATTGTTGGACTATTGATAGGAGGCTGTCAAAAAATAGTACGGAGCCGAATAATTCTAAAAGGTATAGGGCTAATTCTTTGACTGAGAATTGTTTACCGAATTTTGTTGTTTGATCAAGTCGGCTTTCAACCAGGTCATTTAAGTAAGAATCAAGCTCTTTTTCGAATTTTAGAACTTCGTTGAGTTCATTTCTTGCTGCTTTCCCTTTGACTGCTGGCAGAGGTTTTTGAGGTTCCAATCTAAGTCCTAGTGTAGAAGCGGTTTGGGCGGTGATGACGCAATCATGTTTTTCTCGGCTGCTGTGGTTATAGCAGAATTTTCTACCGCAGTAGGGACACACGTAAGGTACGTCGATTGGTTTGCCACATTTTTCACATTTTGTCATGATGTTTTCTCCTTTATTTTTGGCCAGTTAATTTTTTCCAAACGTCGTCTTTGATGCGCTTCCTCAGTTTTCTATCCGGGATCGTGGATTCCAAATATTCGTTTATTCTTTTCTTGACTTCTCGGAGAAGGGATGCGTACGACCTTACGGCTTCTCTGACTAATTTCTCATTTTTGAATATCTTTACAGTTGTTTTTCCGTTTAAAACAGCGTACTGAACGTATCTGGCTTCATAGGGAGATTTACATCTAATCTCTTTTCCATCGATTTTGACGTAGAAGCCGTAGAGGTCCTGTCCAACTTCAGCCTCACCTTCAGGAACCGATATCTCTCTACACTCAAAACCCTCAATGTAGTCATCAGGGAACTTCAGCAGCCTACCTTTACCAACCTCCTCAAAAATATCCTGAACAAGAGCGTCAACATCTATTCCCTTGACTTTCTTTTTTCGTTTAACAACACTTTTAGCTCTGTCAATTCTAGCCTTGACCAGATCAACAATTACTTTATAGACCTCTAACTGTTCTTCACTGTTTAGACCCAAAATCTCCCCCATAATAAGTTCATCAAGTTTTCTTCTATCCGGTTTTACCTTATCTAGAGAAACATTTTCAGGTGTATCCGACCCCAACTCTTCAAAAATGGTTCCGAGACTTCTGCCGGATATTTTTTCTATGGCTCTTACAACCTTTCTTTTCTGTTCGCGAGAAAGTTTCCTTGAATTTGGAATCAAAAGTCTATTAGCGTCTTTTCTTTCAAATTTGAGAGCACCTTGACCCAATGTGTCTCTACCCGCGAGAAGAACTAATAACATGCCGAAGGAGCTGTTAAGGAAACCGCAAAGAACTTTTGGGTCGATTCCTTTCTTAGGGAAAACTCTGTGAAAGCAAGCATCTGACAGTATTTTTTCTTCACTTATGGGCGCAATGAACCTGCTGTATGTAACATACTGGATGAAGAGATTCGTACCTTCTATATTAGAAAACGGTATAGACCACCACCCAGGTCTACGATCTTTAACACTTTCAACCTTAGGCCAAGGTACGCCAGCACTAACTTGTTGCCCTCTACGAGTTACCTGCTGTGATCCCCAATCTATGTAAGATAATGCGCCTAGTGCCTTTTGTTTCCGCAGTTCCTCCTTGGAGAGACTACAAGCGAACACCATAGTATCGATATTTCTTGTGTCAATGGAAATGCTTTTTGCCTGTCTGGTTGTTCTAAGAAGCGGTTTTAAGAAATTCTTCTCAATTGACCATTTAGACCTACGCTTTGAATCTAAGTAGAAAAAGTCATTAATGCCTGAATGACAACCAAACTTAACTCTAGCCACTTTTCCAAGTTTTACTAGTCTATTCTTAATGGAGTCTAGTTTACTGGCAAGATGTGGTGCTTTGATGTACTTTCCCCATTTTGACCCCACATATTGTTTTTCTTCCTTGTCGTAACCTTCCTCGTACAGGTCTTTTTGCCTTTTTGGAAATATCGTTAAATCTTCATCTTCATAGTAGTCCTGCTTTTGATACACAATCTTAATTAGACTTTCAATGCTAGACCATCTTTGGACCTCATTCTTTGTTGGAGGCACAAGTTCCCTTAATGGTTTCTTTAACTTTATGAATCTCACGAAGTTAGCGTTCCGCTCTTCTTCATCGCTACACCGCTCCAAGATAGTTATGGCGGTGTTTATGTCTGCATCTTCAAACCATCTTTCAACTTTTGATTCAATTATCGCTATAATTCTGAAGTTTTCGAGGAAGAACTTTTTGAGATATTTTCCATAGTCTACATCCAACCAAGAATTGGAAGTTATTAAACCTAATCTTCCCTTCTCTTTTAGAAATTGTCCTCCATGAAAAAAGAAGTAAGAGTAAATGCTTGACCGCTTGCCGATGTGAAATCCATTCCATTCTTCGCTTACAAGCTCCTGAAGAGTTGTTCTATATCCTTCTGGGAACACCAAGCTTTCCATTTCCTCTTGCCTAGTATAAGGCGGGTTCATAACGACAGCATCGCATGGTGGAATTTCAACCATCAATTTCTTAAGGTCTAGTCCCACTGTTTTGTATTTTTCCACATACTCTTTCTTCAGAATAGGGATTCCCTTTTCTCGGAACACATCAAAGAAATCTTCACAAAGAACCTTTGGGTAGTTTTCCTCTGCAGACAAGTCTCGCGCTGCTAGGTTTATTGTGGTTAGGTGCGCTGGAAACTTGGCTATGTCTATCCCATATAACTCTTTCAAGAGTTCTTCATGAAGCTTATGAGGATCAAGAAATCTCTTTCTAGCGTAAGATCTAACAAGGAACGTTCCTGCACCACATGCTGGGTCCAAGACTTTGGCGTCTGAACTACGAACGCAGAATCCCACTATTAAGTCAACGACATCACTTCTAGTGAAGTACTGCCCAAGCTTGTGCCTCTCCCTTTCTGGGATTAGCCTCTCGAAAACCCTTCCAATAACTTCGTATCCAACCTTTGAGAAGTCATATTCTCCTACTCTGTCGATGAAGTTCCTGAGCTGCCCAGTCAGATCATCAGGCAAAGGTATAGCATCAAGAAAGTCAGCCGCAAATATAGTCTCGTAATCTATTCCTAAAGCCTGGTTAAAGAACGACTGCAATATTTCCCTAAACTGCTCTCCCCCAACTCCCAAAGGAACATGTATCTTCGGTAATTGACTATTCTTCAACCTCAAAATGTAATAAAACACTATTTTGTTCGCAAGAAGGTAGACATACTGCCTCGCAACCTTCTCAAAGTCCTCATCCGTTCTAGTAAAGGTCCACCCTTGCTCAGCGAACCACTTACGCAGCCCCTCTTTGAAATCTTTACTCCTATCCCATTCATCCTTTATCTTATAGAAAGCTGGGATAGAGAATGTGTCTATAGCTGACCTTAACCTAAAGATAAACCTCTCATCAGGAGGCAACGGCGGCAAAGGCTTCCTTTCGAAGTACACCTCAGTAAACTCGATGAGGAAATCCCTTAGAAAAGACCTAATGGACTCTTCAACCCTATCTATTTCTCTCCAATGCTTGATTGTAGTAACTTCGCTGGCATCAATCAGCTGATCATAAAGATTCCCCCTCTTGTACCTATCCCACATGAAGAACCTGTTGACATTCCAAGTGGCGAAATACCTTGTGCCAACCCTCGACGATGCAATTAAAGCATCATCAGCCGCCTCCCAAGCATCCCGATACGGACCTTTAAGCGAAAGTACAAGGGCGGCTTCCCTCAAATTCCTATTCTTCCAAATGAGAATATCGGGCCGCTTACGACCCTCTACAATAATCTCCTGATCGGCACCATCAAAAGGCAAGTTCTTCTTCTCGATAAACTCCCTAATCCAAGAAAGAACACGCCCCTGAAAAGTCCATTCCGTATAAGCCATTTTACCATCCTCGCATCCATGTCAATTTGTCCTTTGACATAATCTGCGCGCGAACTCCTTTTACCAAAGATTAACGTTTAGCTTTTGGTATCGTAAATGTTGATTTTGGGCTTTCATAAACGTTGAACTTTCCTTTACAGCTCTCACACTCGTAGCGTCTGACATCATAGAACCTAAATTTCCATGTTTTAGTCGGTTTACCAGCAAAGCTATGTCCGCATACAGGACATTTAACACTTTCAGACATACATACGCCTCTAACAATTAATAACGCAAGTTTAACTGTTAAATACTTTTCACACTGGTAATACTTTCCGATGCTTTGCATGCTTCTAATTGGTGAAATAAAGCACAAAACTTTGACACTTCAAGATGAGGAAAAAGAGTTTAATCCCATGATTAAGGGCAATTTAAAAGAGATTTTCGGTGAGGAGCATGAAAATAGTTCTGCGAATGAAATGTTCTCATTGCGGTCACTGGAATAGGGTTCCAGCAAGCAAGATTTTCATTGAACAAAACACTTCTGATTCTAAAGTTAAGGCTTACATTCGAGTTTACGAGCCTTTAGAAGTTGTTAAATGCAAGAAATGTGGAAAAGTCATAGCAGAACCAAAAGAATTGATTAGAATAGTAAAAAGGTGAAAGGAGTGAATGGGAAGGAAAAACCGCCAATTAAAAGATATGTTCTTTTTGGTGCTATCATTCTTTTCTTTGTTGTTAGCCTTTTGATTACTTGGCGATTGTTTACCGCTGAATATCCTACTCATTCGGATGTCTTTTTTATGGGAGTGGAATGTGGTGTGCTTGTGGTTGTGCTTCTGATTTGTTTACTTTTGATTTGTTTATTTCTATATCGCGCACGTTTCAGAACTTACTATTAAAAAGAAAAAGGGGGAATTTTGGTGTTTCAGCCTTTTCTACGTGTTTTTTCTGGTTTTGACCGCTGTTCCTTCATTGGTTTTAAGAAGTCGGCTCCTTTGAAGCATTCAGCGTCCTCCTCAGAAAACTCAACAACTTCGCCTTTAGCATAGCGTTTGTCTTCTATGCGGAAGCTGTGCACCTTAACGATTTTATATTTCGGCATGACTGTTTCGCCTACGTTATGCCTGTGATCTCGCATATCGCTGTTGGTCTTTTTATTCTCGGCACCACTGCCTCGTAACATTTGAAGAAGTGGTTCATGTCTTTCAGCTGAATGTAGAAGGTTTTCAGGTCTTGAGCCACGCACAAATCAGCGTTCTCAGCTCCTGTCTCCATGAGTAATGCACTGTCTGTTCCACCGTCAGCCGCCTTCAACGCCAGCGTAACATAAACCTTTCCACCGATTAACTCGCGGATCTTATCTATCTGCATGACCGCCGTGTTGCCTATGAACGTGTGAGCATCCAAGAAAGCCGAAGGCTGCAGAATCAAGTCGTAAGGTCCATAGAAATTGTCCACTGTTAATTCTTCCATGGCGTTTTTAACTGTGTTGACAGCGTTTGGGCTTGTTGCCCATGCACCCGTGCTTGCCACAGTGTTACGCCCGGTGGCGGTTGCCATAAAGGCTCTTTTTACACGTGCCCTGGGGCTCTTTTCGGGTCATAGTGCCCCGAGGCTCTTACCGAAGTTTGGTAAGGCTTGGTTCGAATCCCAGTGGTTTCATGTCTTCAACAAGCCATTAGAAGACATTGCAACGGCTCTTTGTAGAAGCGAGGATGTCTTTTATATAGTCTCGATAATCACGCTTTTTCATACGTAGACTACTTCTTTTAAAATATATTCGCCAATTCTCGGCTTGAGAGCTTTTTTTGATACAAGGTCAACTTTTGTGCCCAA
>DAOUTL010000048.1 GCA_030626685.1 Candidatus Bathyarchaeota archaeon
TAAACAATCCAAGACTGCTAAACATCACTTTCACCACGTTCAGACGTTGGAAGGGCACAATGGAATACCATAAGACCAAAGACATCTTACACGTCAAACAATTGCTGGGCCACAAGAACATTCAGAGCACCATGGTTTACATAAACTTGGAAGCGGCATTATTCACCGACAGAAATGACGAGTTTCACTTTGCAACAGCCAAAACAGTTGAAGAAGCCGGCAAACTCATTGAAGTAGGCTTTGAATACATCTGCCACCATGAAAGCGTTATGCTACTGAGAAAGCGCAAGTGAAAAGTTTGATACCTACAGTAAAAACTTTAAACCTAAGGCTTTATAAATAGTATTTAAACATTCACTAATAGCAAGTGATGTTTCATGCCAGAGGTTAAAGCCGTATATATACACATAGAAAACGTTGTTGCTTCTGCAACTCTAAATCAGAAAGTCGACTTAAACGCTGTTGTGAAGGGTTTTCCAGGAGTGGAATATCGTCCAGAACAGTTTCCCGGATTGGTGTTTAGGCTTAAAAGACCGAAGACAGCCACGTTAATTTTTAACTCTGGAAAAATGGTTTGCACGGGAGCAAAGTCGGAAAAGGAAGCACGCAGGGCGGTTGCGAAAGTTGTTAAGGAACTGAAAAATGGTGGAATAATCATCATCGGCAAACCGGAGCTAAAAATCCAAAATATAGTTGCTTCTGCAAGTTTAGGCGGAAGGATAGACCTAGAAACGGCAACGTATTCTCTTGGAAAAACAATGTATGAGCCGGAACAGTTTCCAGGACTGATTTACAGAATGGACGACCCGAAAGTTGTTATACTGTTGTTTGCAAGTGGAAAACTTGTTTGCACAGGAGCGAAGAAAGAACAAGATGTTTACGATGCTGTGCATAAGCTTCACAAGATACTAGAGGAACAAAACCTACTGTTTTATGAATAAGAAACTTCCTTTAACCTTCAATTCACGCAGTTTCTACCCCTTTTTAACCTGCTTCAGAATGGTTTTCAGTTGTTCCTCGTTTATTGCTCCAATTTCACAGAGTTTGTTGGCTATTTCGCTTATCTTTAGCATTGCATGAAGCTTTATTCCGCTTTTCTCAAGTTGTTTGCTTCCCCCTTCTTCTCTGTCCAGAAGCACTACTACATCGCTTACCACTCCACCTTCAGCCACTATGGCTTTTGCTGCCTTTCTCAAAGACAACCCCGTTGTAATCAGATCGTCAATGAGTAAAACACGGTCTCCAGGTGTGAGGACACCCTCTATTCTTCTTTGTCTTCCGTGAAGATGTACGCCTTTGCGGATGTATAGGAATGGTTTTTTCAAGTTGTAAGCAATTAAACATGCGAAAGGAATGCCGGCAACTGGAATTCCAGCTGTTCTCTCAAAATTTTCTACGCCTACTTCCTTTTTTATGAAGTTAACGTATAAGTTGCAGACTTTTCGAAAAACCTCTGGAAAGCTTGGAATTATCCTTAGGTCTATGTAGTATGGACTTATCTTTCCGCTGGTGAGTTTAAAGGCTCCAAACTGTAGGGCACCTATTTTGTTCAAGATTTTGCAAATCTCAACTTTGACTGCTTCACCGCTTTTTTCCATACGCAATGTTTCACATCCTCTTAGAAACTTGGTAAATTTTACCCACTTCGGGAACCAAACATTTGACATCTGGCATCTCCTTCTTGAGGAGCTCACCGAACTTCTTCAGGTCCGCCGTTGAACCTGTATGATACGGAACAGCCACCTTAGGCTTTATTAACCTCGCAACTTCAACACCGGTTTCAGGCGAAGTGCCTGGAGCAATCCCCACGGTGCAGAAAACAACGTCAATTTTCTCCCTTTCACCTATGGCTGCCATCTCTGGAAATGGTAAACTATCCGCTGTGTGGAAGACTTTGACTCCGTCCTCGCTTGTAATTATGAAGGACACAGGCGTAGCTGCTGGTGGATGGTTACATTTTTCAGCCTTCACCGAAACTTCACCAAACTTCACCTCTGAACCAGGCTGGACCTCACACAATTTTTCCGAGGGGATTACATTCTGCAATCTTCTCACCGAGGTTGGGTCAGCAACCACCATGCACTGCGTGAGTTTATGCATTTCTGAAACGATTGATTGGTCCAAATGGTCATAATGCTCATGCGTAATCAGGATTGCATCAACATTTTTGAAGTCTCTAGGTTTAACGTCCACGGGGTCTATAACTAACGTTTTTGAGGGTGTTTTAATGGTTACTCCAGCATAACGGTTAAACCACACAAATAAGATTTCATTTTTTTCGGGAGTTTTTGTTTCTATAGACATTTAAGGTTCACCAAAAAGATTATTGTATTAAGCGTTTAAAAGACCTTTGATGTGGAACCCATCTGCAACATAGTCTCCGTTACACTTAAAAGACCTTGAAAGAACCTTTAAACTCCCACAATTGGAGCGAGTTAAACATGGTCGAAATATGGCTTCCCTACGGGAGAACAGAGATATGCGTAAGGGTTCCAACGCGAAATTTTTTGGGTTCAATAGAGCCTAAGGAAAAACCCGGCGTACCAGACGCTAAGATGGAGATTGAAAGGGCGTTAAAAGAACCCGTTGGTTCTAAAAAGTTAAGTGAAATCGTGAAGCCGGAACATAAAGTGGCAATAGTTGTGGATGATGCAACCAGACCCGCGCCAAGCCATTTGATGGTTCCGCCGATACTTGATGAACTAAACATGGTTGGAGTTAAAGATGAGAACATAACGGTTATTTTTGGTTGCGGAACGCATAGGGCTGTTACGCGTGAAGAAGCTGTGAAATTGTTGGGTGAAGAGGTTCTTAACCGTGTGAAAGCCATAAGCCACGATTGCAGAGCTCAAGACTTGGTTTACATAGGTAAAACGCGGAAACATGGAACAGAAATCCGTTTAAACCGCGTTTTCGCTGAGGCGGATGTGAAAATCTTAACGGGAGATGTATGTTTCCATTATTATGCTGGTTACGGCGGAGGAAGAAAAAGTGTTTTACCAGCGGTTACTGGCAAAGAAACGATAAAGCACAATCATGTCATGCTTTTGCATCCGAAAGCCAAAACTGGAGTTTTAGATGGAAACCCCGTTCATGAGGACATGGTTGAAGCCGCAAAACTTGCAAAAGTAGACTTCATTTTAAACGTTGTAATTAACAGTAAAGGTGAGGTTGTCAAAGCTTTCGCGGGCGACTTAGAACAAGCGTTCCATGAGGGAACAAAACTTGTTGACGAAATGTACCGTATACTAGTAGACCGCAAAGCAGACGTAGTTGTTGTTAGTTCTGGTGGGTATCCAGCAGATGTAAACCTCTTCCAAGCCTACAAAGGCGTTGACAACGCCCTTGAAGTTGTTAAACGCGGCGGCGTGATAATTTTAGCGGCTGAATGTCCGGAAGGGCATGGAAACCCGGTCTTTTATGATTGGATGGTTAAGTTCAAAGATTTAAAGGCTGTTGAAAAAAGAATCAAGCGCAACTTTGTCTTAGGCGGGCATAAAGCCTACTATCTGATGAAAGCTCTGGAAAAGGTTCAGATATTCTTGGTTTCCTCGATGCCCAACTATTATGCCACGAACATTTTTAAATTAAAAACGGCGAGAGCAGTAAACGATGCCTTAAATGAGGCTTTCCACATTGTTGGAAAAAACGCCAAAGTTTGGACGTTGCCTTATGGAAACTTTACACTGCCAAAGGTTAAAACAAGCGAGGAGTAAACCTCAAAAAGCAGTTAAATAGGAAAAGTGATCAACATACCTTGAAATTCACGCATTAAGGCGGAACGGAGAAAAGGAGCTTGCAAAAAACATTCGAAATGCGGAAATTCAACATCAATGACCTGCAACGCGTCACATATATTAATCGTGTTTGTCTACCAGAAAACTACACGGACTACTTTTTCATCGATTTGCATCATAGATTTCCAGAAACTTTCCTCGTTGCAGAAGGAGATGAGGAAGTTGTTGGCTACATAATGTGCCGCATCGAAACAGGCTTATCAAGCTTTGGTTTTCGTGGCTTAATTAAGAGGGGACACATTGTTTCGGTGGCTGTTTTGCCTCAACACAGAGGTAAAGGCGTGGGACAAGCCTTAATCACTAAAGCTATGGATGGCATGCAATTATACAATGCGAAACAATGCTTTCTAGAAGTTAGAGTAAACAACACGTCGGCAGTTAACCTCTACAAAAAGTTAGGATTCCACGTCACTCGTACAATTCGAAGCTATTACGCCGACGGGGAAGATGCCTACGTTATGAGTCGCGAAATCCATCAAAACATAAGTAAAGCAAACTAAACATCAAAGGTCAAACGCAAAAATTAAGCAGAAAAACAGTGGTTGAAACTACGGCGACAAGCCAAGTTTCTGATAGATTCTCTGCCTGTTTTTCTCAGCCTTCTTTTGAACTTCCATGAAAAGGTTGTTTCCATGCGAGTCAATAGCGATTGCTAATGGACCGAATTCTTCAACTTCTAGAATCCACATGGCTTCAGCCATTCCCAAATCAAGCCATTCGACAGTTCTAACGCTCCTTACGGCTTTTGCGGCTAATACTGCGGCTCCACCAGTGAAAGCGCCGTAAACAGCACCGTATCTTGCCATGGCTCCAGTAGTTTTTCTACCCATTCCACCCTTACCAATTATTACCCGAACTTTGAAGTTTTTAATGAATTCATCCTCAAAAACATCCATCCTTGTGCTCGTCGTTGGACCTGCTGCCACAGAAATCCATTTTTCTCCTTCCCTCTTCATCAACGGACCGCAGTGGAAAACGGCTAGACCCTCAAGGCTTATGGGCAAGGGTTTTCCTTGCTTAAAGTATTCTAGGGCTCTTCTGTGAGCTTGATCTCTGGCAGTCACCATAATTCCAGTTATGTAGAGCACGTCGTTAACCTTGAGTTTGCGAATTTCTTCCTCCGAGATAGGCGTCTTAAGTTTGTAAACAGTCATCTATTTCACCTCACCACATTTTATGTGTTAAATACTCAACTTTCCCGTCTGAGTTAATTCGTGCGGTTGCTCTTCTGGCAGCCCAGCATTGGAAAGCAACAGCCGCTGGATAGGATGCTGGATGTCTATACGCATAGTCTACGTGCACGCCTAACACGGTGGTTTTTCCACCCAATCCCATAGGCCCAATTCCAGTCATGTTTACGGCTTCGAATATTTCCTTTTCAAGCTCCGCTATTTCCGGGTCTGGATTAGGCTCGTTTAAAGGTCTTAGCAGGGCTTTTTTGGCTAGTTTTATGGAGATGTCGGCTCCGCCTCCAATTCCGATGCCCAAAATGTTTGGTGGACACGGTTTGGCGCCAGCCCTCATCACAGCGTCAACAACGAACTTTTTCAGCCCTTCTATTCCTTCTCCCGGAACAAGCATTCCCATGACACATGTGTTTTCTGAGCCTCCGCCCTTTGGCATCACGGTTATTTCTATGCTGTCTCCGGGCACGATTTCCCAGTTTACATACGGTATCAGCCTTCCAGTGTTGTCTCCGCTGTTCTTTTGGGTGAAGGGATTAACAGAATTTGGGCGAAGAGGAACTTCCACGGTTGCTTTTCTCGTTGCTTTTGTTAGTGCCTCTTCAATTTTGTCAAGATTTTTCGATACGGCTCCAGCCTTAACATAGAACACTATTGTGCCCGTGTCTTGGCATATTGGAGCTTGATATTTCTCAGCGAGTTCAACATTGTCTAGAACCGCTTTTAGTTGGGTTTTACCTGCTTCACCTGTTTCCTCAGCATATGCTTTTCGCAGTGCTTGCTTAACATCTTCCGGCAGATAGATTACGGCTTGCTTTAGAAGGTTAAAGGCAACATTTTCCACAATGTTTGCAGTTTCCAAGGATTTTCCCTCTCACTTACCAGCTTATGATGAAACAGTGTACTTATAATTATTTTAGATTTCATCTGGCTTGCTGATCAATGCAGCCTAGAGCTGGGTCTAATATTATTGACAAAAACGAAAAGTTGGATGGCGCCTTCTAATTAGCTCAATCAAACGAGTTAATCAAAATCGTGTACATGGAAAGGTGTAAAAACAAATAAAGGTTGATTACAAGGATTTGTCGGGATGATCCATGAGGAAAAACCTGATAATCGTCGGTTTCATTAAGAAAACGTAAATTGTTACATGCATTTTCAACTTTAATCATAATAACTCCATGGAAGCTCGGAGGCAACGATCCATGAGAACAAAGCGATGGAAACTATGAGAAGAACTATCCCAGCGATGAAGGCATAAGCTGCGGCTTTCCTTGATCTTTCTTCTTTTACAATGTCAGCTAAGCCCAAGATCGATGCAAGTATAGAAACGAGAAATGAGATGTTTGCCAACGCATTAGTTGTTAGAAGAGTCAACCTTAAAAAATCAAGCTCCAATCGCCGCGGAATTATGGTCAGGCTTCCAACCATCCAACACCCACTAATAAACAACAATACAAGACCGACAACAACAAACCGCGTCAAAGGTTTTTCACTCATTTCAACAACTCCCACTGAAAGTTAATACTTGTCATCGAAATATAAGCTAATATTATGCCTTCTCAGGATGCCCCATCATTTCTTCTATGATTGCTTTCCTTGACCAAAGAGACCCGAGGGTAAAAAGCCTCCCAAAGTTAAAGGCTTCGAAAACTCCTTACAAAAAGTGTGAAGACGTTTCTGGTTCATCATTTTAACTTATCTCTCCGAGGATTAAACGTTATTATTCTTCGTGTGTTTTAAATATAGCTTGACTTAACTGTTTCATGAGTTATGAGAAGGGAAAAGCGTGATGGTTGAGGAAAAGGAAGGTGTAATTAAGAAGAAGTATGAACTTTTAGAGGATCTTCCTGGGATTGGTCCGGCTACCGCTCAGAAACTGCGGGAGTTGGGGTTTCACACAGTTGAGTCTTTAGCTATGGCCACCGCACGTGAGTTAGAGCCAGCTGGCATCGGCGAGAAAAAAGCTTTCGCGGTTATTAGGACTGCCCGTTCTTCTATTAGTGTTTCTTTTGTTCGGGCGGATGAGCTTCTTCGGATGCGGCAGAACGTTTTGCGTTTAACGACTGGAAGCAAACCCTTAGATATACTTCTTGGCGGCGGGTTGGAAACGCAGACTATAACAGAGTTTTATGGAGAATACGGCAGCGGGAAAAGCCAGCTTTGTCATCAGTTGTGTGTGAATGTGCAGTTGCCTCCCGAACGGGGTGGGCTTAACGGTGCCGCGTTATACGTTGATACCGAGAATACTTTTAGGACTGAGCGTATTGTTCAAATGGCTAAGCATTTGGAGCTTGACCCCGAGCAAGTTGTTAAGAACATTATTTACGCCGAGGCTTACACTTCTGATCATCAGATATTTCTTCTTGACAATGCTGACGAAGTGGTTAAAGAGAACAACGTTAAGCTGATCATTGTTGATTCTTTGACTTCTCATTTTAGAAGTGAATACATCGGACGTGAGATGCTGGCTCCCAGGCAGCAGAAGCTGAACAAGCACATGCATAAGCTTATTCGTTTGGCTAGGGCTTTTAACGCCGCGGCTGTTGTGACTAATCAGGTTATGGCTAAGCCAGACGTGTTTTTCGGGAATGCGGTTTATCCTATTGGCGGTCACATTGTTGCGCACACAAGCCACACGCGGATTTACTTGAGGAAGGCGGCTCATGGTCCCGTGAGAATTGCCCGTTTGGTTTCCAGTCCTTATCTGCCTGAAGGAGAGGAAATATTTAAAATAACTGGGAATGGAATAGAGGATGTTTCCGAAGAAGAGAAAGTGAAGCCTCGTAGGCGTTAAAGATGCCTATTTCTTCAGTTTTGGTTACACGGTTCTTCCAGCTTTTGGTTAATAGACAGTTTACCGAAGCAGAACGAGAATTGGAAAGGCTTAAGCAGAGGATGCACAAGACGGAGTGGAACCAGGGCTATTTTAGGGCTTTGCACGGGATGTTGCTTTCGCGGCGGTCGAATAGTGACGGGTATGCCTTCCTCCCAAAAATAGATTTTAGTGATAGAGAAGCTTTGCTGAGTTATAGGCGGGAATTTTTGAGTCACGTTAGGAACAAGCTTCACGGGAATTTTGACCGTGGGTTTTTCTCGGCTTGGGCTGAGTGCATGCGTGTTCTTAGCAGAATGGCTGCTGCGAATAATCCAAAATCAAAGGATGCTGCGTCTGAGAAGGGGAAGCCAGAGACTTTGGAGACTGATAAAAGTCAAGCAACCATAGAGCATTTTCTTAAAAAGTAAACTGTATGTTATACTGCTGCGATTATTGTGTATAGTATGACCCAGAAGACTAACCATGCGAGGAAGTATATGCCTATTCCCGTTGTTAAGAGCTTCTGCGGTTTTTCCACTTTATCCGTGAATCGCCATTTTATGATGTAGTAAAATATTAAGTATGTAGCCAGCGCCATTGATAGGCCGTTCATGAAGGTGTTGAATGTGAAGTTTGTGTTGGAGATTGTTCCTGTTGCTAGCCCGTAGCCTACGCATATGAGGGCTGCTGCTATGCCTAGGGCTAGTCTTAGCCAGTATATGGTTTCTAGAGTTTTCATGTTTTCAGCGCCTTTGCCTTTTATACTTTGGATTCAGATTTAAAGTTGCCTATTTATAGTTTGGTGGTTAATACCTTTTTTGGATGTGAAGATGGGTTGAGGAAGAAGAAGGAGTTTACGAGCTTTGATGTGGCCGCTGCTGTTCGCGAGTTAAGTGGGGCTATCTTGGATTCTCGTGTTAGCAACGTTTACCAGTTGAACCGCAAAACTTTGCTTTTTAAGCTTCGTAAGGCTGACAAGCCTGTTTTTCAGCTGGTTTCGGAGGCTGGTAAGCGGTTGCATTTAACCTCTTATACTATGGAGAAGCCTAGGGTTCCTCCTGCTTTTTGTATGGCTTTGAGAAAATATTTGCGAAACGGCAGGTTAGTCAACATTGAACAGCACGAGTTTGAACGAGTTGTCGTTTTCA
>DAOUTL010000098.1 GCA_030626685.1 Candidatus Bathyarchaeota archaeon
CGGCAAAATATAAAGCGTCAAAATCACGGGTAAGATTCCGAGAAGAACAACAGCGTATTTGCCGATGGAACCAAAAAGAAACAACATGTTAAGCGTAAGAACATAACACATTGTTATGACGATATCCGCCACCGTTGACATTACTGGATATACAATAACATCCGGGTCTAAACCCTTCTTAAACGTGACGAATGCGACAGCTATTGTGACTAAGGAGAGAGTTAACCCCAAAGTCATAGTTGCCATCACAATCATTAAAATATCAGAAAAGTCTGCGAAGGTTATCCCCCAGAACAAACTACCAAAAACTATAGAAACCGAACTCATTGCAACACTTGTTTCTAAAGTTATGACTATTATAGACTCAAACAACTTGTAAAAGCTTTTAGTGTTTCCGAAAAGCCTAGGGTGAATCGTACCGATATGTAGTGCTGTGCTTAAGCGACCACTAAACAAACCGCTTATCACCCCTCTCGCACTTAAAATGGCAGGATAAACCGCGATAGCCCACGGAGAAAGCTGAAAAACATTAAGCTGAGAAGCGACTATGAAGCCTGCGAGTATTCCGCCAACATCGAAGGAATATGCAATCAAAGCCTCTTTAAGGGTTCTAAAGAATGCTCTTGAAGTCATGGTAGGGGTCATTGGTTGGTTGCCTCCTTTAGAAGAGCATTAAATGCAGAAAACTTGAATGAAGAAGAGTGCTTAAAGTCGCCAAGAAAACTGCATAATTTACAAGTAATAGACCCTTGAGGATTCTTCTTTGTCATAAGCTTTGGCGGTAGAGCATAGTCGCTGTGATAGTGCATGCTGTTGGCTGGCTTCATCTTGTCCACCCTCTGGGCTTCCCTCGTTTTCGCCCATCCATAGACACCCCTTCAACAGAGCTTTTTTAAGCGGGCTCTCAAGCTCCACCTTCATGTTCGCTCCTAAACTTTACAAAATGATGCAAAACCCCTTAAATAAGTTTCCAAACAAAAGAAGCTTAACAAAAATCCATATTCAAAATTCATAACAATTATAATTATCTAGACTCTAACCCTTTTCTTGCGCTAACAATGGTGAAAAACTTGTATGCAGTATGGATAAAAATCGATGAAACCCTACCATGGATTGAGCTGAAAGGAGTATATCAAACAAAAAGTGAAGCAAAAAAGGCAGCAGAGAAATTTCTAAACAGCATAAAAATAAGAATCATGAAAATGCCGGAAAAAAGGAGACATATGAAAGCATTAGCGTCTTTGAAAACGACGTGCTAGATAGCACCGCTAAATTAGTTCAAAGTGTTGGACCATATCGGAAGCAAAGTAGAATGGAAATTATAAAGTTTCCAATAGTCAATTTTTGGTAATCACCTGAATAAGCTAGCGTGCACATAATTACGGCGGGAACAAAGGATCCTGTCGCCGTTGAAAGGTAACCCACTAACCATGGCGCAATTATAGCGCCTAAATATCCGCCAACGAGCATGAATCCACCAGCGGTTGCTGAGTATAATGTTCCTACCAGTTCTATAGGCATCGCCAACACTATAGGGGCCATACCTCCAATGAGGAACCCGTAGACAACTACTGAAATCCATAGAGGTACACCTGTCGTTGTTCCAACGAAGTAAAGTGCTACACCAGCGATAATCGATATAATCCAGATGAAAGGCTTCCTTAGACCTACGCGATCAGAAACCATGGGTATGATGAAGCTACTTGGGATCATAAACCATGATATCATTGATGCTATGAGTCCTGCCGTAGTTGGATCCATTCCTTTTAACATGAACATTGTTGGAAGAAATCCAAGTAATCCGATTTGAGGTGCAAGTAGGAAGAAAGTTGTTAACATCAAGACCCACATATACTTGTTTCGAAGCACGGCGGAAAGAGATTCTCTAAACGGAACACTCCTGAGTTCGCTGGAAGCATTCATCTGAGGAAAACCAGTTGTCGCCTTTGGCTGTTCCTTAGCCAAAACTATCCACACAACAGTCAATACTAAACTAAGAATCCCGATAGCGACGAAGACACCCCGCCAAGATCCAGTCCAAGGGAGTAACACAGCAGGAATCAAAATTAACGGTAACGATATGCCGACTTCCATACCTGTAAACATAACGCCGCTCGCCAACGCGTATTCTCTAGTGGGAAACCATATACCTGTTATCTTGGGTAGGTTGGGGTAGGATATGGAATATCCAACTCCACATAAAAACATAGTTATGGCTAGCGTTGTGAAGTCTGTAGCGAACCCTCTCAGCAGTCCAAAGATGCCCATTAGTATTCCTCCTATTAAAACTGTTATCCGAACGCCGAAGCGATCAGCAAACAAGCCGCCAGGAATACATAGTATAACTAAGGATAGGGGAACCAGCGCTATAAGGATGCCAACTTGCTCAAAAGTCACAGTTAGATCTTCCATCAGCATTACCATCATAGGTGCAAAACAAAACCAACTCGCTCCAAGAGCAAACATCATTAACCACGTTATGGTCGCCATAACCCAGCGATAAGACAGAACTTTTTCACTCATTCTTTAACATCCCACCTTAATTAACTTAGTTAATGATGAAAAAATAAGTTTTATATAGTTTCGCAGTCAAAAATCTGTTCAAAATGTGGTCATAACTGGGTTCCACGAACTAGTGAATCCGAAAGGTGTTTGTGTTACTTGCTTGCTTTTCTGGTTTATGAAGAACCATTAAAGTTAAAGGTATAGGTTGGATTGTACAGCGTTACTGAGGCTTTAGCACGCGCTACTCTTCAGAACGCAAGTTTTCTCTCGTGTATTGCTGGCGCCGGGAAGCAGATTCAAAACTTGGTTTAAATCCTTGGTTTTTGCATGAACCACCGTGTATTGTTGAAACATTTCACCTAGGTCCAGCATTTGAACTGAAACCAATGATGTATCCGCATTTTTTACACACATAAGCATGGTGTCTTTCAAAGGTTCCGCGAAACTGTATGTCCTCAATATCGTCTTTATCCAACTCTTTATCACATTTGGGGCATTTCATCTATTCTTCACTTATAACGTAGCGGTCTGACCTGTTGGTTATTTTAGTTTTACTATTCGATTCTGCTAAGCTTTCTTTTTCCAATGTAGAGGAATAGAATTCCAACGAACAACTCAGGGCGGCTGGCGATAATAAGACATAAAACATGTTACGAGCCGAGCAAGCGGGTTTGCTCCCGTCTGTGCACAAATGAAACCTCGTTTGAATTTATGAAAAACCAAGGATTTAAACGTGATTTGTGTAATTTGGCGCCGGGGATGGGATTTGAACCCATGAGGCTCCGAAGAGCCACTGGATCTCGACTCTGTCCCTCTTATGCTCAAGAGGATGTCCAGCGCATTACCACTCTGCCACCCCATATCGAAGCATGTGTAATGCCTTGGCAACGGATGTTATCCCCGGCTCAATAAATCTGAAACTACTCACCATTCTAAAAGGATTGTGTTTCACAACTGCACTGTTCATGCTTAATGCAAATCAGATCGCGACAAACCTTGCAAAACTCAGCCTTGTGAAGACGTATAACATATGTTGTCCTTTTACTGAAAGCTGTTTGACAAGGTTTTATCTTACTAACTTTCGGTTTTAAGCATAATCTGTTGAGCAAATTAACCACTTGCTCAGCAAATGGAGGATTCGTTGTTGTAATATCTGCGCCAAAATGTCCTATTTTGCGTTTATTTTGGTGTATATGTCCATCCGCATCAATTAAACCACCAACAAAGCCTAGCATAAAATCTCTTGACCAGCTCACCACATCAACAAGGACTTTGCAAGTTCTTCCTTCATATTTAGCATACCTAACAAACCTGTAAAGAAAATCTAACAATCTCTTTGAATAAACTTTCATTACCAGCCATGTGTCTTCCCGATATAATGCCGCAGGTTTACCTGACTTCTCAAACAATCCACGTAGAAAAGAAGCAACCTCCACATCTCTTTTCGCGTCAAAACAAAACTTCGCACCATAATGCCCGCTTCTCTTCTCAGCAATTCTACTTCCATCACCTGCAAAGAAGCCTACAATATAACCAAGTTCACGTTCGGTAAAAACAGAGAAATCTATACGCATCTGCCTTTTCGAGAATCTTACAGCATGTCTATACACAGTGGAGTAGCTAATATCAGTTTGTTTCGCAACCTTTCTTAAAGATAAACCGCTTTGCACAAGTGCCTGAATCATTTTTATCTCTTCAAGTGTTAGTCGCTTATAACGCCTAAATTTCTCCCTTTTGCCATCTCTTAAACCAGGAAAGCCCATTATTTTTCGATAAAAGCTTAGAATCATCCCTTTTTAAATTCTATGTCAAACCATGAACAAAAGCTAAGCATAATGCGTTAACCGCTCCGCCACCCCGGCAACACAAACAAAGTGTTTTGCTGTCTAAAAGAGTTTTCATCACATAGTTAATATGCGATGATGGAAAAAGCCATTACACTCAAGGAGAGCTACCGCAGAAGAACGCATGGAAGTTGGTGGTGCAATAATTACTGTGGAGGGCGTAACGGCACACTTTGTTAAAATAGGAAGAAGAGGCAAAGTTCGTGGACCTATAAAGGCAGATCAAGTCATCATTGGTAGAGATGCATATGCAGAGGACGGTTACGAGAAGAAAATTCTTCTTAGAAGTGGGGCACATGCAGAAAACGTTTACGGTGAAACCATCATCATCGAATCTTACTGCCACATAAGCGGTGAAGTACAGTACACTGGTGAATTAAGAATGAACGAGCATGTTTCACTGGTTAAGGCACCATAAAAAGTAGATAAACTTCCCTTCTAAAAAAGAACAAGTTAACGTCTTTTAGGCATCACCAAGTCTGCTATATCTATACTGTGCTCATAAATTTGTTTTAAAATGGAAGTCGCCGCTAGAATGTGCGGTACAACATCAAGTGACTGCGCCCTAGCAGCTTTTTCGATACCAGCGAATATTTTTTCAATTCTCTCCCGCATATCCCGCACACCTTCAGCTAAGTCTACAGCGCCTGTGAAAAAGGCTTTTAAGGCGTTTTCATGAGCATCGAAGCAAGCCGTGTGAAAGTCGACAAGTAGCCTCTTTAAGTCTTCAGTCAATCTTGCGCCTTTTAACTCAACTGTTTTTAATGCCGCCCGTACACATTCGTCACCTATTGCCTCCACTA
>DAOUTL010000171.1 GCA_030626685.1 Candidatus Bathyarchaeota archaeon
ATCAAAAATCACTTATTAAAAAGTTAGCTCAAAACCTACTGCATAAACGAAGCCCGGTGGTGTAGCGGACAAGCATAGCGGGCTTTGGACCCGCTGACGGGAGTTCGAATCTCCCCCGGGCTACTACCGCTTAGGCATGAATTTATATTTTTTTGGCTTTGATCATTTGCTGTTTCAACGAATCGAATTTCCATTTTTTCGGTTAAAAACTCTTTAGTAAGTAATTAACAATAAATCTTTCAAAGTAGGTGGAAAAATTGGTTCTGCCAGCTAAAATCTTTGAGGTAAAAGAAGAAGCTGATCTTGGATTGATAGCCATGAAGCTCAAGGATTTCCGTGAGGAGGAGCCCTATCAGACGGAGAAGGGAGAAACAATGAATTTGAGGAAGGAAATCTTAGATCTGAAACTGAAGGAAGACTCGGTTTCAGGGATTTTCAGCGTGGATTTTGTGCGTAGACGTTATTACAGGCGTAAGTTGGTTGAAGCTCCTGTCACGGAGGAGGCTCCTTTTTGGATTAGACGTTTCAATGGAAGGACCTTCGTGATCGTGCTAGCGCCATCTGTTGCTCGTGGAGTAAAAAAGTTACTAACAAATCACGTGGCAAATAAGCTAAGCGAGATTCTCTTCATAAAACGACATGCGATTGTCGAGGTGAAGATCTCTCATGAGACCCTTAGGAAGCTGCACGAGTCGAACCCGGAGGCGACGAAGCTCGTGTGGTTTGATGACGTTGACATTCCGGGCGTAGAAAAGCTTTGTTTAGCGGGATCCGCTCTTGCCGACACCACTTTGTACCGCGATTATCTTGAACATGGAAAGATATGGTACGTTGTGTTTGAAGCCCAGAACCGTGGAATTGTGGTTGGGATTACAAGGAGTTGTGTGGTAACGCTGTTCAGCAAAAGCACTGTCGATGAGTTCATAAATTACATTTTAGAAGACCTTCTAACGCTCATTGAATAAGCGCTACAACTTTACGAGCAATGCATTTACGGTTTTGTGGTTCCAGCAACGTGCCCGGACGCAGACCGGGGAGCATATTCCTGAGCTTCTTCGAGAATCAGCAATAAGGGACGCTTGTGAGTTTCGTGATAAGTCGGGAGATGCTGAATGAAACGTGAAACCCAATCGACAAGTTTCTCTTCACTTCAACCGCAGACGTGTAACAAAGCGTTGAAATCCCATCTTCCACAACAGCTCTTGCATAAATGCTCGGGCTTGCCAAAGCAAACTCCACATCCTTAGCGTGGATACTGCCAATACTACAACATCGAATTTCTTAAGCGTGAAATGCTCATCGCGAGGCTGAAAAATAACCACGTTTCCGCCCTGAGCTAAAAACTGCTCAGCAACAAGACTGTTATTCCATGATTTACCAGATCTAGGGTCACCAAGCATAGCTATACGCGAACCTTCACGGCGCCAAGGCTCAACATCAGTATCAATAACAAACTCCTCGCTAAACCTAAAACTATTGGTTCTAAATGATAAATTCAGAAAGGTTAAATACATGCCTCAAGAGAAAAAGTCAATTATGAAAGTTAAAAAGAGTCCTTGGACTGCCTTGTTTCCTTGCCCCGTTGTTCTCGTTACTTGCGTAGACTCTAACGGAAAGCCTAACATAATCACTTTAGCATGGGCGGGAACGGTCTGTTCTGACCCACCCACATTGGGTTTGGGCATTCGCCCTCAGAGGCACTCCTATGGGCTAATTGAAGATTCTGGAGAGTTCGTCGTGAATATCCCAACCAAGGACATTTTGAAGGAGGCGGACTTCTGTGGAATGGTTTCAGGTAGAGATGTGGATAAGTTCTCTGAAACGGGACTTACGCCAGAACCTGCGGAAAAGGTCAAGCCTCCACTTATCCGGGAATGTCCAGTAAACATTGAATGTGTTGTTAAAAAGAAGATTCCGTTAGGCGCCCACCACTTGTTTCTTGGCGAGATTGTCCGTGTTCACGTCGACCAAGAGATTCTGAATGAGAAGGGAAGAATTGACTTCACCAAAGTAGCTTCCTTCGTCTACAACCAAGGCGAATACTGGAGCCTCCACCAGAAAATAGGTGTACACGGGTTCTCGAAACAATGATAAACATGTGTTTAGATCATTCCTCATTTGTTTCACCTAAACGAAGCTTTCTAAGCGCGTGCTGTCGACTTCCTTTTTCATAATTATTACAAGCAACCCTGAAGCTACAAACCCTGCTATAGCTCCATAAACAAACGTTATTTCTGGGCATATATCCCATAGAAACCCTGCAATTGCGCTCGCTGGCAACGCGGCCAATCCTGTAGATGTATGGAAGGCTCCCAGTGCGGTTCCCCTTAACTCTTTTGAGGCCAGATCTGAAGCGAACGCCCTCTGCACGCCGTCGACAAACGCGTAGAATATTCCGTAGAGAAGGAAAAGGACTATGAAGGAGGTCAGGGAATGTGAGAAGACAAAACCTAGGCAGATTAATCCGAATAAGGAATAGCCTATCAGAAGGATACGTCTCCTCCCTATTTTGTCCGAAAGCGTCCCTATCGGAATGGACAGCAGCGCATATGAGATGTTAAATAAAGCGTACAGAAGGATGGGCATCGCGTTCACCATTCTTTCCGGGAACAACAGTCGAAAGGCTCCTTGGGCCTTTAATACGAAGAACATATAACTGAAGTTGCCAAGCGCAAAGATTGTTGCTACTACAATGAACAGCTTGAGAGGCCTTTCCAATCCTTTTAAACCGATTCTTAAGGAAACCTGTTTGGGCTTAGTTTTTGCTTCTTTCACAAAAGTCAGAGGCAGAAGGGCTAAGAAGGCTATTCCTGCGCTAATCAGAAAGATTG
>DAOUTL010000094.1 GCA_030626685.1 Candidatus Bathyarchaeota archaeon
AGTCTAACACATGGACTCCTCCAGAAACAGACCTAAGTGGTAAATCACTTAAAATTGAGGTCTGGTGGGTTGGACAGGGCGTTCTGGGTTCAGCGATTTTCAGAACCGATACTTTCGATTCAGGCAGCACTTTAAACGCTGAACAGTGGACGGTTTATTATCATGGCAGTTTCTCCTATGATGCAGTAAGAAACAGGGGCACCATGGCTATTCTGTTCGGTGACGCTGACCATGACAGCCGCATAGAAAACTTCGTGTGGACACTTGCTCCTGTTGGTTATGCTTTGAATCTTCGTGTTATGGATTGGGATTTAACTGATGCTATAGGTAATGCTAAGGTGACTATGAACAATGGAACAGACTATGTTAAGTATAGTGATGAAAATGGATGGGCGAATTATACTGGTGTAAGTGGGGATGTCACGGTAACGGTGCATTATTTCGGCTTTTTAGTTAATGGAACGTCCTTTTCTGTTTCAGTTGACACCACAATGGACTTAAGATGTAAACTTTACGATGTTTACGTTCAAGTCTTGCCAGCTAATGAACAAGGCATACTATACACAGCAAACGTAACAGTCTACAACGCCACAAGTGTAGTAACTAATAAAATTCGCACAGCATTAAGCAACCAAACAGGCTATGCTTCATTGTCTAATCTTCCAAACGCCACCTTAACCTTTACAGTCTATGCTGGGAGTTCCTATAATATTGTAATAGCTAATGTAACACGAACACCTACAAGTGATGAGCAAATATTAACGGCTATTATATGCAACCAAAACTACGGAAACGTAGTAGTGCCATGGGAAATAATGATAATTCCATCATTAGGTTTTTTCTCCAAAAACACGAAAGCTAAAAGAAAATTTTGCAAAAACTTTTAAACAGTAAGCCACCTAAATAAGAAATGGTGAATAAATGAACATTTTAAAGAAGATACTCTTGGGTGGAAGCATTAGCGGCAGTGCAATACGAGTTGCTTTTATGGTTGGCATCGTTTTCGCCACCATTTGGCTTTACTATGATTGGACTGTAACTATGACAGGGGCTGTTCCAGTCATCCAGTTTTATAGATGGGCAGACGGTGCAAACGCTACAACCATTGAGTTAACCTATAATGTATATGCTGACCTGTGGGTGATTGACGATAATGCAACATGGGGCATTAAAAACTGGGGAACCACGAGCAAAACGGTGTATTTATGGGTTTATTCAACTAACATGACAACACCTACCGACTGGTTTGCAAACTTCACAGTGCAAATACTGAACGAGACAGGTGTGGTGTTGGCAACATGGACAACCACAGACTTCACAAACATAGGTGAAGAAAACGCTGTTTCTTGGACGGCTGACGTGAACGGCATAAAAATCGACACGATAAAAGTGCTGTTCAAAGGAGGCAGTGGTGTTGCTGTCGGCGAAGCCGTAAAGGTTAACTTGAAACTCAAAGTTGAAGAATAGCCTTAACCGTTTAGCAAGGGTTTCAAATGCGAAAGCAAAGACTAAACTATGCCATTATAGACTTACTCTTAACAACTGTAGTTATTTCTGTCTTTCTTTTCATTCCATTACCGAGAATTCCACGAGTTCTTGCACAATATGAATGGGTAGATACTGTTAATGTTTACCATAACATCACAGTTGTTGAAACCGCCATAAGGACTATAACTAACACTTACGATTTCCCCATAGATGTTAAAGTTTACATAACTGGAACCGTGAACATCGCTAAACTTGCATCCTATAAAACGGTAGCAAACGAAACTGAATTTGTTTGTATTGAAAACGGTGATGTTATACGTGCAGAAAACACTTACAGTAGTCTTCAGCCAAACCAAAACCTTGTTTTCGATTTGCTTGCAAAACCAGCTATAACGTTGGGAATAGGTGAAACGGTTACAATAATGAAAAAGGTGGAAATTTACATGGTGGTTGTTCCTCCACCTCCGCCTCCGCCCATAATTATTAGGCATGCCCTTGACTTAAAGGTGATTCAGCTTCCCGCCATAGTTTACCAACCGTTCCAACCAACATTCAAAGCAACATTGTTAGTCATTAACAAGGGCACGGTGGGAACGGATGTAACAATAAAATGGTGGGTGACAGATGTTGAAGGGAAAGCAGACATTCAAGGGACAGTAACCATGTTCGTAGATGTTAAAGAAGAAAAAGAACTTGAAATACTCATCCACACGCCAAGAATTGATGGAACATACACATTACATGCACAGTCCACAGTTCCCACAGTAGTGGTGGCTGAAGCAAAATTTGAAGTAACAACCATACCAGTATGGCTACCACTCACAATCATAATTACGCTAATAATGTTAATTCTGACACTCTACGTTTTGAAGAAAAAGAAAAGCTAAGCGTTTTATTAATTTGTGTGCGGTTGCTACATGTCTGGGATGTGGCTGAACCACACCGCGTAAGCTGTTTCGCCTGCTGGGTTTTCTTCAGTCCACACCAAACAGATTTCACCGTTCTGAACATTCTGGTTTGTGCTTAGATAAGTTGGATTATGGTAAACGTGAAACGGAAACGCATCCTGTTCACCAAGCCATCTTACACCATCAAACTTCATAAGCTTAATAACACCATTTCTAACGTAAAAAACGTAAAGCCTGCCGTTTTCGCCACAAGCAATAACAGGGTAAGAAGCTCCAGACGAGACTAAAACAGTTTCGTCACTCCATTCTTCACCGTTAAAACTTATGTGACATAGTTGTCCAGTGCTTTTGATATAAACAATATCTACCGTGCCCACTCCAAAGCCATTAAGTTCGGGTTCGCTACAAGCCGAAAGAGAGGAATAGCCAGGAGCTATCGTTATGTTTAGGGGATTAGGTGGCTGTTGAAAGGTGTCGTCGTAAATCCAACCCCACCATAAAGTGTAGTCTTGTTTTGCAGTTACAAAAACAGCTTTATCTTCATAAAACGTTAAGGTAACTGTTTGTCCCGTGTCGCTACTGTACCCAGAACCTGCCCAAGGACTCATCACTAATACTTTACTTTCTGGGTAGTCTGCCCAAGTCTTGTTGCACCGAGCTGAACAGTCAGCCCTTTTAGTTGAAATTTCAGGCTGGAAGGCTTGGTATCTCACTACAAAGTATCCAGATGTGTAACCGTGTCTACAGCATACTGGGTTATGGTTGATTATTTGAACAAAGCACTGAAACTTTTCCCTTGTCATCTTTCCTTCTGAAAGCCCTAAGCGACCCCAACATGGTAAATCGTCTATGCCTAACCATATTACCGCCTTCCCCAACTCACTATCCCACCGTACATCTAGGTTTTGACCTAAATTAAGGTGACCAAACTCTGAGAAGGAAACTAATCTCTGCTTGTCTCCCCATTGAAAGCCGTTAGGACTTGAATAAACTACGAACGTATAGGGATAGTCTTCATAGTATTCTATTGTGTAACCATAATAAACGAATACCCAAAAGTAACCCTCACCGTCAACCAATACTTTACGTTGTAGATTCCAAGCTGTAGCGTACGGACTTATTACGTCTGCTACTTTGCTTGCTGGGTCAAGTAACCCAAAAGGCACCCTACGCTTACGCTTAGCCACAACCTCAGGATGCAAATAAAGGTATATGAAGCCTGTGGGAGCGAAAGCCTCATAGATTAATGTCACTATTAAAATGCCGAGAAGAACGGTAGCCAAAACCTTCTCAAACACTTCACGTTGCATATAAGTTAGTTTTAGTTTATTGCACTTAAATTTTTTGAGGGTTTGACTGAGAAGTGCAAAAAATATTAGGTATCGCCTTCTCCTTTTACCGCACTACTCGGTATACCGAGTAAACTTCATGAGTTTCAGTTCATCGGCAAACCGCAATTGTTATGCTTGCTCCTAATAGTGCAAAAAGGATGTCTAAAATTGTGTCTATGTATCCGCCCCAGTATGGCGTGTAGTATTCCAGAATTTCAAATGTTATAGCCATACAGAAAACGGTTACTAATATTTTGGATGGGTTGTTTATGGATATGTGGAGTTTTTCGTTTAAGCCGATTATTAAGCCTGCTATTATGGCTCCTGCTGTGAAGTGTTCTATTTTATCTAACTGTGGAATGTATATGTGTAAGTTTACGTTTTGCGGATTAACCCCCATAGCATAGAAATGGAAGACTAAATAGACAAGTCCCGCAAACATGAAGAATTGGAATTTATTCATTTTTGTTCTGTAAATGGGTAAGGCGTAAATGAAATTTAAGACTTGCCGAAGAAAAAAAGGGGGAGTTAAAGGTTTTTCAGAAAGTTTTCTATGTCTTCTGCTGTTTTTTTAAACTTTGATGTGAATTGGGATAGTAATGCGTTTCCTTTCACGGTTATTTTGAATGTAGCGGTTGCTACGTCTTTTTCTATGTAGCCTTTTCTTTCCATACTGTAAAGTGCTCCGTATATTGTGCCTGAAGACATGATGATGTTAAGTTTTTCTTGGATTTTCTGCATTATTTGGTATGGTGTTGAAGTGTTTTCCTTTTTCAGTATAGCCAATATTAAGTAAGGCATACAGCTTCTTATCACCGTGTATTGGACGTCTTCTATTTTTACCGTTTTAACCATCTCCAATGGAAACATAGGGGTGTGTAAAAAAAGGGGGAAGTTGAGGCTTTAGACTTTCTTTCTTCTATGGTTCGCTTCTGAAGAGTTGCCAAACTATTTCGAAGTCAGGTGAGGCTGTGTCAAAGGATGGTGCGTCCCAGCTAAGAATATAGGTTACCGTTTTGCTAACAGTTTCTCCAGCGGGAACAACACTTGAAAACTCAACGGTTCCCCAGTATTTTCTACCGTCTATTTCAAAGCCAATCAAGTCTGTGATGCTTTCATCTGTCTTGTTGTATGCCGTGATATTCACAGTTAGCCGAACATCTCTTTTCGCATTATTTGTTGCATTATTGTATGTTTCAAAGGTTCTGTAAGTAAGATTAACGGCTGGTAGTATGTGTTCTTTTCCAAGTTCAAGCGGATACCACTCTGAGGTCGTTTCATCGCTGAACCATATTTCCAAAGGGTCTTTGTAAACAACTGGAACTTTGACGGTTAAAAGCCATACTGCTGCTGAAACAGTAGCCAACAAGGCAATCAGAGCCAAAACTGCTAAGCCAATTTTCTTTTTGTTCAATTTTCTTTTCTCCTTTTCTGTTCGGAAACTTATTCTGTTCTAAATCAGAATATAAACTTTATGGAACACTTTTCTATAATTATTTTATAAACGTTGTGTCATCCAGTTTTTTCTTCTTCCGCTTTTACGTGGTGGCTTTTTCCGTTTGAATTTGTCGAAGAGAATTAGTTTTCCTCCGCATTTGTTGCATGTTGCGTTTTTTGGTAGTACCTTGGCTGTGTGAAATATGTGTCGGCAAACTATGCAGCAGTATGC
>DAOUTL010000134.1 GCA_030626685.1 Candidatus Bathyarchaeota archaeon
ATAAGAGTTTCAGACGCAACAGAACGCAACCTCGCCTTTGCACTGTCGGAAATCACAAAGATCGCTAACAACCTAAACCTTCCCAAAAACATCCTTGAAACAGCCTCGGTCATCTATCGAAAAGCCGTTAAAGAACGACTAATACGAGGAAGGTCAATTCAAGGCGTAACTGCCGCAGCAATCTATTTGGCTTGCAGGCAATGCAGACTAGCCAGAACGTTAGAAGAAATAGCGCAAGCGTCAACGATGAACAAGAAAGAAGTCGGTCGCAGCTATCGTTTCCTAATCAACAAGCTTAACACACACGCGGCGCCTGTTAAGCCAAGCCAGTACATAGCCAAATTTTCAAGCCAGCTAACGATGCAAGGAAAAGTTGAAGAGATCGCCTACAAAATTTTGACGACTGCAAAAGAACTTAAACTTATCTCTGGCCGTGGGCCCGCAGGTATGGCTGCTGCAACATGCTATATAGCTTCGATATTGACGGGTGAAAGAAAAACGCAGAGGGAAGTAGCTGAGATAGCGCAAGTAACTGAGGTTACCATTCGAAATCGTTACAAAGAACTCGTTGAACGTTTGATGTTCCAGATGGCTCTTTAACACCCGCACGCGCATTTGATACATCACCGACATGGAAGGCTATAAAGTCTTCAGAAAACGCAAATAATGCTTGCTTTCAGTAAAAATCACTCGCTTCCCATTAAAAGAAACCCGCCGATAATGGTTATTATGCCTACAAAAATCCACACCACACAACCTAAAAATGTCGTTTCAGGCGATATTGTCATCCAATCCACCTGACCAGTTACCGTTACGTAGGCGAAAAGACACAGAAGCATAACTCCAACTACCAATACTGATGCGCTGAAGTATTTTCCAATCTTACGTGAAATTTCAAGAACACCAAATTTCTCCTCCTCCAAAGCTTTTTCTGTAGCCTTTTCAGCCTTTTTTTCGGGGGGAGTAGCAGGTTTGGGTGGTGCTTGCACCATAGTCTCCTTTTTTTCCTTCTTTGTCACGAAGAACACCTACAAGCTTGATTCCACCTAAAAGTAATAAAGTCTTGTATTGTTAAATTTTCCTATACGTTAAATGGTTGATGTCCCATCCTATCCCTTCACAGTTTCATATTTTTTGTCATATCTTTACATCGCTCTGACCTCACTTGGTGCGACTTCTGACCTTCGTTAATCTGAAAACCATGTGCGCGTATACCGGTAATTTCGCAAGTTATAAATTACTCTTAGTTTTAAATTATCTCTCAATGGTTGCAAACGGTGGAGAAGATGTCTCAAAAGATTAAAAAATATGTTCTTCCGTTCTCTGCTTTATCTCCGAATCGTAGGGAATCGTTTACACAAGAAACTGAAAGAGCTGCGGTTTTCTGTTTAGCTGAGCTGGAAAGGGCGAAGGGTGGTGGACTTGTTATAAAACAGCCTCCGGAAAAGTTAGCTTTCATTGCAGAGGTTTGTTATCCGTTTTGGCTGGTTACTCTGGGCAAGATAGGTCTTCTTTTTGACGGATTAAACACCACAGCGCACACATTGACTTATTTGACTATTCCAAACGTACAAGTCTTTCTTGATAATGTGAACAGAAGCTCCAAAACACGTCAGGCGTACGTGGCTTTTCTCTCGGACAACCTCAACTACTTTCAAGTCTCAGGTAACGGAGAGAGAAAAGTAATAGATGGGCTCATTACAGAAACTGAGTTTCTCCATGATTTCGCTTCATATCTACCTGAAGCTAAAGCAGTTAAAACTTCGCTATCCGATATGGTGGTGGTTTTACCCACTCTTAATGAATCCTCAATTTTCTCCATCATGCAAGAGCTTCAAAACTTAAAGTCAAGATTTGTGGAAGAAGTTAACGCTCTTTATACGAGCATGAAGCTTCTTAACGCAAAAACTGAGAACTTTGTGAAGGTGATCCGTAGCGCAATAAAAGAAGTCGAAGAAAAGTTCAGTGAAGAAATTGAAGAATGCAAGGCTTCCATCACGGAAAAAGTTGAGGAGATACATAAAGAATATGATGAAAAAGTGACGGAATTCTCAAAAAAGGTTGAAGAAGAACTTTTAAGTTTACAACAAGAAAAAATCAAACTTGAAAAAACAAAAGAACAGTTAATCAACGAAATTGAACATTGCGAAGCAGAAATAAAAACTTGCGTAATCAACAAAGATGACGTAAGTGAACAAAAATGGAGAGAGGAGAGGGACAAACTCAAGGAACAGCTTTCCGAAACTGAAATAAAAATCAAGGAAATTGCCGGAAAAATAGAAGAAACTGAAGATGAGAAAAAGCTCCAAATTTTCAAGCTAAAGTCAGAATGCGACGCCAAAATCAAGGAAGCCGGGAAGGATTTGTTGGAAATTGAGTCTTCACGCGACGCCAAAATCAAAATCTATGAGGAGGAAACGGAAAAGCTTGAAGAGTTAACTTCAACCATAATTGGGCAAATTGACAAATTGGCGAAACTGAGGGAAGCGTCGGTAGCTGAATTCGATAAGCTTGGCATTCGGCAAAAACGGAAAAAATGTGCATTAATTTACATGCCCTTTTACTTAGCCTGCTATCAGTCCGAATTACGGAAGCGGTATGTACCTTTTCCGCCATCAGTTGTGAACAGTGTAAGTTTTTCAGCAAAGTTTAAAGGAGTATTAGGCAAGGCGAAAATTAGGCAGCTGCTTCAGCCACGTTCCAAAACAATAGTTTCGCTTCTGAACAAGTTTCCCCTTCTAATGGAGCAAAACGCCGTGTTTAACCGAGAAATGAATGAGGCTTGTACTAAAGCTAACATGCTGCAAACAAAAAAAATATGCGAATCAATTAAACAGGGATTAGAAAAACTCAAAGAGGAAGGCTGGTTCTCAGAAAAGGAACACGAATCTTTTAGCCAAATGTTAACATGAAACATGTTCTACACCATTAAAAAGGAGATCCGCAAAACTCTCCTTCTTCCTCTTAACCGTGTGCAGTAGCGTTTAAAATACCTGCTATGATGGAAATTACGCCGATAAAGAGCATGACGTAACCAGGTATGTATGGAAAGACGGGCGGCATAAAACCTGCTTCAGCTAAACATGTTAATAACACCAAGGAAATACCTATACCTAAGCCTACTCCTCCCACGGCGATCTGCAGACGATAACGTCCCATCATTCTGAGATAATATGTCATTAGGACCAATGCCGTTAACCCAATACTAGACACCAGCGCACTTGCAGCGTTAACGTCTCTCAGGAACATGGGAAAAACAAGAAGTGCAATGGGCATGATGATTCCAGCGATGGGAGTGAAAGGGTACAGTGGAGTTTTGAATGGTCTTTCCATATACAGCTTTTCCTTTCTAAGCTTTAAAAGGGAAAGGTTAACTAAAGCAAAAACTAAGAGCGCTCCGAAGCTCGCCCCATATCCGAGGAACTCTACGGCTCCGATCGCGCTTAAAAGCATTACGAAAAGTGAACCGCTGATGATTGCGACGTAAGGGGTTTCGAAACGTCGATGAATCGAGAGCAAAACTTTAGGCAAGTATCCATCTCTACTCATTCCGCGAGCGATGCCTGATTGAACCGTTAAGGATGTGCCCAGAGCAGATAAGCTTGCCACCATCCCAGCAATCGAAAACAAGACTCCGCCAGCATCACCCATAACTTCTTTAACCGCAAGGTTGAGAAAGGGTTCACCGTAGTCTCCCAACGGGACAACTCCAACGGCCACGTAGGCAAGACCAGCATAGAGAGGTATTATTAACAATGCCGACAAAAGTATGCCTTTAGGGACGTTTTTCTCCGGATGTTTTATGAGAGCAGCACCTGCTATGAGAGCTCTCGTCCCGTAAAACATGGGAAACATATAAACGGTAGCTGCAAAAACTCCTAGTGTCTCCTCAAGCGGCTGTTTTGGAAGAATTTCTAATGGGGCCAATCCACGCAATAAT
>DAOUTL010000205.1 GCA_030626685.1 Candidatus Bathyarchaeota archaeon
CTTCATCAAATAATCGGTAGGGCGGTTCAAAGAGAAATCCCATTAAGAGGGAATTGAAAGGGCATGGAATGGCTACAGGCTACAACACGACGTATCAAATGGTTCAAAGAGAAATCCCATTAAGAGGGAATTGAAAGGGATTGGCTTGCAACGGTAAAACGGTAACAACAGTATTTCTCGTACTAAATTTTTCGGAATCAACATTTTTTTCATGTTGGTTAACATCATCTAAACGTTGCTTTTTTTGTTCGTTTGCCAGAAATTTAGTAGGAGAAATACCGTTGTTACTGTTGTTACTGTTGCACTTTGTTAATGTGACGTCACTAGAGACATAAGTTGCATAAGTTGCAGCAGTAGTAGAGGGGGGTGAGTCTATATCGGCGAACCTTTCCCCTATGTCTTGTGTATCTTGTGTATCTAGTGTATACTTATGTAGTAACATAATTATTTTTTCAACTTTTTTCCTTTCTTCCAGGGTGGTGTAGCGTTGAGCCCTCCGCCTCAACACTTCAGGATCCACCACGACCTCTTTTAGCCGCCCCTCCCCCAACTTGCTTTTGAACCCTAAACGCTTCAAGATGAGACCAACCTTCTGTTTAGAGAACTGTTCTTTTTCTGGGACAGCAAAGTTTATTTTTTCGCGGATATCCGCTTGAGGAATCCTAAGCCTAACTTTTTGTGAAAGCAGCTCTGCAAGTGTCAAGTAAACCTTAGCCTCTTCTGTGTCCCGTTCTTCTTCCAAGGTCGTCTCATACTCCTTTCGAGCGTAACCTAGGATGGTGTTTTCAACGTTTTTCGGTGCCACCATCGTCAACGGTGTGTAAAGTTCGATGAGGCGGCCGTCTGGAAGGTCTAGGGGTTTGCCGGTAGGCGGGCTTTTAAGAACCATATCAAACCTGTACTGAAGGAGCATAGCTCGGAGTTCTGCGGCAGTCTTCTTATCTATCAGTCGTTTCACTTTGCGGACGGCTCTGCTCATGATAAAAGGTATCGTCCGACCACGTGTGGCTGTGGGTAACTCTTCTATACTGCTGATCGCTTTGAACCCGAAAACATCGAAGCCGCGTAACATAGGTGCTCCGTCTCGCACTTTGTCGGTGCGAAGCACAACCTGACCTCTTCGATAACCTGCGTTTAAGACGCCAATTACTTCCGCTTTTAGTTCCCGCATCTTCTCATACATTTCAAACTCGTCCAAGAGAAAGGTGGGGTGAAAAGCATCGAGGGCACGATAAATACTAGCCGCTGAAACGCTGGGTGAAAGAAGGGGTCTGTAACAAAGCTGAGCGAGCACATCCAAACACCTAGTTTTTCCACTGTTGGTTGGACCGGTGAACCAGAGATAGGGAACTGTATCCCACCTTTCAGGCGTCCAATCCGCTAGAATCCAAGCGGTGTAGACATCGTATTGCGTGTCATACTCGAAGTCAATGTGCTCATAACTGTAAGTTCGGACGCGCTGCCAGAGCTGTTCGAGGGTGCCATAAGGTTTAGGAGGTGAAGGCAACACCCAAGGAGAAGGAGAGAGAGGACGATATACAACGTGTTCACCGACCTCGATAGAAGGCTCTAACCCCTCTTTTTTTGGGCTTTTTATGGCGTATTGAACGGTGTCGCTTACCTGAACTTGCTCGTAGATCACGCCGCCCGGTAAAATTCCCCCGGGGCTGAGGATGACTTTAACGCTTTTACCATAACTCATGTTGGAACCTCCCAAGTGACGGGTAATTTAACTTCAACCCCGTCAACGATAACCGACCTTTCAATTCCCTCTTAA